>JAYVJQ010000026.1:0-10329 GCA_043769055.1 Allobrachymonas sp. | reverse complement strand
ACGGTGGGCGCTTCGGGCAGCTCCATTACAGAGAACAACCTGACCAACAACACCCGCACCGAGACCGTCACACCGCTGATCCCGGATGTCAGCGCAACGATTGCCTTACCGGGTAATGGCCTAGTTGGTAGCACCGTGAGCGCAACTGTCACATTCACTAACCTTGGTTTTGCAACCACGAGCTTCACAGCAACCATCGTTATCAATGGTGTGACTCAAACAACCAGCACCATCGTGCCGCCGGGCGGTGTGGTCAGCGTGCCGATTACGGTGACAGTGACTACGACAGGTGCCACAGTGACTGCGGGTGTTGGAGCTACAAGCGTCCCTGAGACTAACACCATAAATAACACCACTAGCAGAAGTCTGCAACCGCTCATCCCAGATGTTTCTGTGACATTGGCTGTGCCTGCAAATGCAAGCCCTGCGCAGGTTATTACTGCAACTGTTGTAGTGACGAACAATGGCAACGGTACTGCGCAGTCAGTAACCGCTGTCGTCAGCTTGCCCAATGGCAGTACCACTACAATTGTGCTGGGCACGAGTAGCCTTGCCCCGGGCGCAAGCACCTCCGCTGTAGTGACCTACACCGTGCCAGCAGCTCAAACCTCAACGATGAGTTGGAGTGTGAGTGTCAGCACCATCACGCCTGAGATTACTTTGAACAACAACACCGCCACAGGAACAACAACTGTCGTGAAAGTATTCAATGCTTCAGTATCGGGTCGCGTTTGGTTAGATAGCAACAGCAATCGTGTCTATAACCTCGGAGTAGACAGCGATCTTTCCGGGTGGAAGGTTGAGCTGTTGCTTAGCAATGTGGTCATCGGTAGTGCGACCACTGGGGTCAATGGTACTTACACCATTCCTAGTCAAACACCTGGCGGTGGATACTCCATCCGTTTCCGCAATCCAGCCGGTCAAGTGATTGTGGCTACACCGTTCAACCAAACACCGACGACCGCCAATGGCAATGCGTCTACCGGCACAACCACCTCTGTAGTGACAGGTAGTTTCATTGTGGGTGGTTTGATTGACAACATTACACTCTATGCGGGCGATAATGTTGCAGAGCAGAACTTGCCAGTCGATCCGAGCGGTGTTGTTTACGATGCTGTCACTCGCCAGCCGATTGCAGGCGCACAAGTGACATTAATTGGCCCGAATGGATCTCCAGTGCCGAATACCAACCTATTGGGTGGCGGTGCGTCGATGACCACTGATGCCACAGGCATCTACCAATTCTGGCTGTTGCCAATCGCGCCATCTGGTGTCTACCGTCTTGAAATTACACCAGCAACAGGCTACACCGCGACACCTGCTCAGCAGGGCGGAGTCGCTCAGCCGGGTAATGCACCGGGCACATTACCAGCCCAAGGTTCTGTCAATGCTGCGGGTGTGCTGACTCCAGCGAACAACGTTGCTTTCGTTAACGTGCAGCCTAACGGTGGTGCGCCTGCGGTGGGTGTAAACGGTGCTTCCGCAATCGGAGCGCCCGGTACGCAGTACTTCTTCCAATTCAACCTCACACCCGGTGGCGCGAATCCAACTGCTGGCGTACTCCACAACCACATCCCGCTCGACCCATTGACCAGCGGCGCCCTGCTTGTGAGCAAAACCGGCGATAAATCAGTGGCTGAGGTGGCCGATTCTGTGCGTTACTTCATCCGTATCCGCAACACCACCAATGGCCCGATTGCAGGTGTGCAGCTGGAGGATTTATTGCCAGCAGGCTTCCGCTACATTCCTGGTACTGCCCGTGTACGCACCCCTGTGACTGCTGCGGAAGCGGTGTTTGCAGATCCCGTTGGCGGCATCGGTCGCGCCCTAACATTCAACATTGGCGCGGCAGGTGCAATTCCGGCTAACACCACATGGGAGCTGAGCTACTTTGTACGTTTAGGCGTGGGTTCACAGCAGGGTGATGGCATCAACCGCGCCACAGCCGTATTCCAAGGCGTGAATGGCCCTGTGCGCTCCAACACAGCTCAATTCCGTGTGCGCGTCCAAGGCGGCGTGTTCAGCAATGAAGGCTGCATCATAGGTAAGGTCTATACCGATTGCGATGGCAATTCAGTGCAGAACAATGAAAGCGGCTCACGTGAGCTAGGTATCCCCGGCGTGCGCTTGGTGATGCTCGATGGAACGCAAATCACGACCGACAACGAAGGTAAGTACAGCATCTGCGGCGTGAAACCTCAGACGCATGTGATCAAAGTTGATCGCACCACGATGCCTAAGGGCTCACGCCTGCTGCCTAGCTCTAACCGCAACGCCGGCGTGGGCGATAGCATCTTTGTGGACTTGAAGGGTGGAGAGCTGACGCGTGCAGACTTCATTGAAGGCTCGTGCTCACCCGAGGTGCTCGATCAAATTAAGGCGCGTCGCGCGCAAGGCGGCATACTCGCACCGGAGAAAGAAACAGCACCTGATTTGAAGATCGACAACCGCCCACCGCAAGCCGAGCAGCAAATCCTGCCCAGCTTGCGCCCCGAAACCCCTGCCCCGGCCAACCCTGGAGGTAAAACTCCATGACACCACGTTTCAATCGGATGACCCACTCCATGCGCCGGCGTGCTCTTAACCTGTCGATCATGCCTGCTGAGATTGCTCAGCACATGCGAGATATGAAATTCACTCCCGTGGCTTTGGCGATTGCTGTGCTGCCCGGCTTAGTGGCAAATACAGCTTGGGCTCAACCCGCGCCAGCCAATAACCAAGCGGCTACCAGCGCTGATGTTCAAGAGGCTAAGAGCCTGTTTGAAACCGGGGGTCAAGCCGATATTGGTCCGCGCCCTTTCAACTCGTTTCTCGCACGTATTGCATCGCCAGTTGACAAAATCACGCTGCTCAATAGTGCTGATAACTTACCAGCGGATGGCGTAGGCAGTTCGGAGATTCGCCTGCAACTTCTTGACTCCAAAGGTCAAGCCGTCAAAGGCGAGCAGTTCGTCACGATTGAAGTCAATGGTGGCGCGCGCATCTTGCTGCCCGGGCGTTTGACCAGTGAGTCAGGCGCAGACCGTGGTGATATTGACCGCATCACACCCGGCGTGCAAGCCAAAGTGACGGATGGCGTGCTCAGCTTCAAGCTGATTGCTCCCTATCAGCCGGATGCTGTCACTGTGCGCGTGAGCGTGCGCGGTGTGAGCGAGCGTATCGTGGTGCGGTATGTGCCTGATTTGCGCGAGATGATTGCAGTCGGTTTGATCGAAGGCCGGATTCGTTCGGATAAATTCAATCCCAAAGCCATCGCGCCTGTTCGCGAGAACGATGGCTTTGAAGAGGAGCTTAAAGGCTTCTCCAAAGACTTCAACGGGGGTCGCTCCAATGTGGGTGCGCGCGCTGCGATGTATCTCAAAGGCAAAGTCAAGGGCGAGTACTTGCTCACCTTGTCCTACGACTCCGACAAAGACACGCGCAAGCAACTTTTTGAATCCATCGACCCGAACGCCTTCTACCCTGTTTATGGCGATTCGAGCCTCAAAACGAAAGATGCGCAAAGCACGGGTAAGCTGTATGTGCGTTTAGACAAAGGCCGTAGCTATTTGCTCTGGGGCGACTACACCACGCAAGACCCCAATCCTGCCCGTCGCTTGAGTCAATACAACCGCACCTTGCCCGGATTGCGTGCGCATTATGAAGAAGGCCCGGCGGTGGTCAACACCTTTATCGCGCAAGAAAGCTTCAAGCAAGTGGTGGATGAATTCCCGGCGCGGGGCGTGTCAGGGCCATATTCAGTGTCCAATCCCAACGGCATTAAAGGCACAGAGCGTGTTGAAATCATTGTGCGTAAGCGCGATCAAACCTCGGTGATTCTCAAAGCCACGGCTTTGGCGCGCGAAGCAGATTACGAGTTTGAGCCGTTTAATGGGCAAATCCTGTTCCGCAGTCCGGTGCCTTCGATCGATGACCAGCTCAACCCAGTGTCGATTCGCGTGAGCTACGAAGTAGAGCAGGGCGGTAAACGCTACTTTATTTATGGGGCAGATGCGCAATACAAGTTGTCTGACCGCCTCACCTTAGGTGCGGCAGTGGCCAAGGATGGCAACCCCGTCACTGGTCAAACCATCGTCGGCGCGAACCTCGTGCTCAAGCTGAGCAAGGCGACTGAAATCGTGGCAGAAGTGGCGCGCTCCAAGAGCTTGGTCAATACTGATCTGAATGGTTTCAACACCAACAACAGCGCCAACTTCATCGGCAAGTCGGGTGAGGTCGATGGCAATGCCGTGCGCGTAGAAATTCGCCATGCTACCGATGAGTTACGCGCCAATGCTTACGTGCAGCGCGCGGACAATGACTTCAACAACGCCTCCAGCGGTCTGACTGGCGGCAAGCAAGAAGTCGGCGGTGCAGTCACCTACAAAGCCACAGAAAAACTCACCATCACTGCCGATGCCCAACGCTCGGCAGACAAAATCAATGGCAGCGAAAATATCTCCGCCTCTGTGGCTGCTGATCTGAAGTTGACGGATCGTCTCACTCTTGGTGGCGGTGTGCGCCGCGTGGAGCAAAACGCAGTGAGTGTGGCGCAGCAGACGGTCAACAACTGCCTGAACACGACCAGCATTTATACCGGCTCTGTCTCGGGCTACAACACCGGCTATGGCATCAACCAAGTAGGCAATCAGCAGATTGACCCGGCCACTGGCCTGCCCGTGATTTGCAACACCGCCATCAACCCGATTGCCGCACCTGCACAAGCGCTAGATCGCAACTCCGTGTTCCTGCGCGCTGGCTACAAAGCCACGGATAAACTCAATATCGATGGCGAGCTGCAAAGCATCAGCGGTACCGATCCTGCCACCACCGCCAAATTTGGCCTGCGCTATGCAGCCACCAAAGATGTGGATTTAACGGGCGAGCTACAGCGCGAATTCGGTGCGAGCAACAACAACCTTTATCGCTTAGGCGCTGATTGGCGCGTGGCCGATAAAACCCGCCTGTATTCTCGCTACGAGTATTCGCACACCTACAGCGCCAACTACGGCTTGGGCACGGGCCCCTTGTCGCGCGCATTTGCCTTGGGTGTTGACACGCAATACATGCAAGACGGCTCGCTCTACAGCGAATACCGTTTGAATGACAGCGGCTCGGGCAAAACCATTCAAAACGCGATTGGTCTGCGCAACGGCTGGAATGTGGCCGAAGGCCTGCGCCTGCAAACCAGTGCCGAGCGCGTTGTGAGTACCTCGGGCGATTCCACAGCATTGAGCCTAGGTGCTGAATACACCGCCAATCCACTGTGGAAAGGCTCTGGCCGTATTCAGTGGCGGGGCGACAATGCCAACACCAATTGGCTGATCACCGCAAGCGCAGCGCGTAAGCTCGATCGCGATTGGACACTGATTGCACGCGAATACTGGAGCGTGATTGATCCGAAAAACGGCGCAACCGATACGCGGCAGAATCGTTTCCAAGTCGGTTTTGCGTTCCGCCCGGTGGACAACAACAAGTTCGATGCCCTCGGTTTGTACGAGCAAAAAACCGACAAGAGCGCTGATAAAGACAGCGATACCAATATCGTCAGCCTGCGCGCAAACTACCACCCTTCTCGTCCATGGTGGGTCTCGGGCCGTTTTGCTTACAAGCGTGTGAATGAACTGTTGCTGGGCACAGTGAATGATTCCTACAATGCCTCGCTGATTGGCGCGCGCGTCACGTATGACATCACCAACCGCTGGAGCCTAGGCGGCATCACCACCTTGCTCGTGGGCAAGGGCGGCGCTCGACAGTATGCTTATGGCGTAGAAGTGGGCTACACGGTTATGGATAACCTGATTGTCGGTCTGGGCTACAACTGGCGCGGCTTCCGTGATGATGATTTGACAGGCAGCGACTACACCAATCGTGGCTGGGTGTTCAATGTGCGCTACAAGTTCGATGAAGATATTTTCAAGGGCAGCGACAGCCGCGTGAACCGCACCCTCAACCCACAGGGCGCGCCTGCTAGCGGCACAGGCGCCGCGCCCGGCAATGCGTTGCCGCCCACTGTTCGCTGATCTCGAATGAACCTGCCGATTGCTATGAAGAGGCCCGCCATGAAACCCCTGTTGTTAAGCCTTTTAGTGCCGCTAGCCCTCATGGGATGTGCGCAGAATGCTACTAAAAACGAAGCGCCCGGTCCGGCAAGTCAAGCCACGGGTCTGGCCATGCAGCAGCAGCGCATTACGGAAGACAAAGTGCTTGCTGATCGCAAAAACATCGAGTCCTTGCAAAATCGCCTGCGCAAGCTCAATGAAGCCGGCGTGCCGCAAAGCAACTACCCATTGGCCAAAGCCCAGTGCTGGCTCGATACTGCCAAAACCCAGTATCACGAGAACGATCGCACGGGCTACATCGAAGAGTCGATGACCGAATCGCTCAAAATCATTCAAGCCTTAGAAGCCAACAAAGCAGCGCAAGCTGGGCTCGATACGCCGCTGGTGGCCCGCAGCACGCGCCTGCGCGATGATTTGTGGATGGAGCTGGGCAAATACAAGGCCAATGCCGCGACGCTCTCGTGTAATGCCCGTACAGTAGCCTGCGCTGAGGTGCGCCTCGTGCGCGCAGGCCATGCTGAAGAGCAAACCGGCTGGCGCGCAGCAGTGCCGCATGTGATGATGGTGGAAGATGGTCTGCGCCGTGCAGGTGTGGAGGCGGCCAGTTGCGCACAGCCGCTCACGGCTCGTGCAGCACCTGCGCCTCTCGTGGCAGCAGCGCCCGTTGCCGCTGTACCCGCTCCTGTGATCCGCGAAGTCACCAAAGAAACCTTTGTGATCTTGGCCGATACGCTCTTTAAGTTCGATAAATCAGGCCGCGATGAAATGTTGCCTGGCGGCAAAGAGCGCTTAGCCGCCGTGGCCAATCGTTTGAAGTCTTACCAATCCATTGCTACGCTCAGCATTGCTGGCCACACCGACCGTTTGGGTACCGATCAATACAACGATCCACTGTCCCAGCGCCGCGCGGCCACTGTGCTGGAGTACTTGGGTTCACTGGGTGTCAAAGCAGCGAAGTCTGATGCGGTTGGCAAAGGCGAGCGTGAGCCAGTGACGCAAAACTGCAGTGACAAACTGCCACGCGCTCAGCTGATCACCTGCTTGCAACCCGATCGCCGCGTGACAATTGAAGTCACTGGCGTGGTGAAATAAACGCAGTGTTTAGGAGGCGCTGAGTTTCAGCGCTCGTCAAAGCTCACCACCACGCGCGGCGTTTGGCAGCGTGCTTGGCAAGTGAGTACAAAACCTTGTGCAATTTCAGATGGCTCAAGCGTGTAGTTTTTGTCCATGCTCACTTTGCCTTCAATCACTTTGGCGCGGCAGGTGCAGCAGACGCCGCCTTTGCAGGCATAGGGCAGGTCGAGCCCTTCATTGAGCGCGGTGTCGAGCACATTGTCTTCATCGTTCATACCCATGGCGTGAGATTTGCCATCCAGCACCACTTCTAGGCTGAATTTAAAGCTTTTTAGGCCAGTAGCCGGCATGGAATATGCGCGAGGTGCTATTGATTTAGGAGTTGTAGTTGTGGCGAAGCGCTCACTGTGTAGGATCTCTTTGGCCATTCCTGCAGCTTGCAAGCCTGCTTCAACTGCTTCAATCATCGCTTCTGGCCCACAGATGAAGGTCTCATCGATTTGATCAATTGCGATCAGTGATGCGCTGAGATCAGCGATCTTTGTTGCATCAATCCGGCCGTGGCTCAGCGGCAACTCCGTGGCTTGGCGCGAGAGGATATGAATGAGCTGCAAGCGCGTGGGGTAGCGGTCTTTCAAATCTTGTAGCGCTTCATGAAACATGATGCTCTGCGTGCGCTGATTGCCATAGACGAGGCAAAAGCGGCTATTTTTTTCCGCAGCCAAGCCATGCGAGAGCATCGATAAAAACGGCGTGATGCCACTGCCGGCGGCAATCATGAGGCGCATCTTGGCATCAGCTTGCTTGAATACAAAACGACCATCAGGCGGCATCACATCCACTTCATCGCCCGCTTGCAACTGCTGCGTCGCCCAGCTGCTGAACACACCGCTGTCGACCCGTTTGATGCCCACACTGATTTCTTGGGCGCGCGCCAGTACAGCCGGTGCAGAGCAAATCGAATAACTGCGGCGCACCGATTCGCCGTCAATCATCGCGCGCAGCGTGAGGAACTGACCACTTTTGAATTCAAATGTGTCGCGCAGATCAGGTGGAATGGCGAAGGTGATTTGCGCTGCATCAGAGGTCAAAGCCTCGATGCGCTTCACGAAAAGGGAGTGAAAGTGAATAGCCATGAGCTGAGGTTCAATACGGCTTGAAATAATCAAAGGGCTCTGAGCAATCTAAGCATTTGTAGAGTGCTTTGCAGGCGGTCGACGCAAAGTGGCTGGTCTCGGTGGTGTTGTCGCTGTTGCAATGCGGGCAGGGCACATTTTTTAAGTGAAAAGGGCCAATACCCGGCATAGAATCTGCGCAAGGTGCTATTGATTTGGGAGTAAATTGAATCACGTGTTCGGTGGCATGCTCGTTGCTCAAATGCTGCGGTGGCGCAATACCATAAGCGCGCAGCTTCTCTTTGGCGGCATCGCTCATCCAATCAGTCGTCCATGCGGGCGACAGGCTGGTTTTGATACGGGCCGGAATATCTTCTGCATCCATCTCGGTCAAGATGTCATCACGGATTTGATCCATCGCGGGGCAGCCGCTGTAGGTCGGCGTGATGGTGATTTCGATGATGTAGCCTTGCTGTCCAAGTGCGTTAAGTTTCCCGATTTTCACAGCCTGCACATCGCGCAAAATGCCCAGCTCTTCAATCGTGATCACGGGGATTTCAGGGTCGGGCACGCTGGCGGCAAGCACGCGGGCGCGTGCGGCGATTTGCTCTAAATTCACCAGACGGCTCCAGGGTGCGCACGCGCGAGGCTTTGCATCTCGGCGAGCAGATAGCTCAAATGTTCTGAATGTACAGCTTCTTTGCCGCGCGTGAGATGGCCTGTGGCTGGGCTCATTTGCAGTGTTGCTTGCGTCACCACGGTTGCTACTGCGGTTTGCCATGCGTCTTTTAATTGCGTTATGTCAACGCCAATTCCCTGCGCAGCGGCCTCATTTTCAAATGCAGATGGCGTGAAAAACTCCTGCGTGTAAGGCATCAAATAATCCAGTGCGGCTTGCATTTTCTGATGAGATTCTTGCGTGCCATCGCCCAAGCGCAACATCCAATCGGTCGAATGTCGCAAGTGGTAGCGCACCTCTTTGCTGGCCTTGGCGGCAATCGCGGCAAGCTGCGCATCTTTGGATGCTTGCAGCTCTTGCCACACGAGGCTCATGAGCGTGCTGTAGAGAAAATTGCGCGTGATCGTGACCGAGTAATCGCGCGGCACATTGGTTGAGGGCGCAAATGCAGTTTGATGCGGCAGCTCCAGCTGCGTGTAGTTGCGAAACTCTTGCACGTCGCGGAAGTAGGCGAGCGTGTCTTCTGTTGCATCACCACCGATAAGATCAGCCGCGTGTTGATACAGCATGCGTGCCTGCCCAATATGATCCAGCCCAATATTGGCCATGGCAATGTCTTCTTCCAGCACCGGCCCGTGGCCGCACCACTCTGCAATGCGCTGGCCGTGAATCAGGGCGTTGTCGGCGAGGTGAAGCAGATAAGTAGCGCTCATCACATATGCCCCACTTCATCGGGAATATCGTAAAAAGTCGGGTGGCGATAAATCTTGTCGCTCGCGGGCTCAAACATTTCGGCTTTGTCATCAGGCTGGCTGGCCGTGATATCTTTTGATGCCACCACCCAAATGCTCACACCTTCCATGCGCCGTGTGTACACATCGCGCGCATGCTGCAAAGCTTGCGCTGCGTCGGCGGCATGCAGGCTGCCGCAATGCTTATGCTCCAGGCCTTGCTTGGAGCGGATGAAAACTTCAAAGAGGGGGAGTTCTTGTGTCATACATTTGGAATTCAAAATTCAGGAGCCAAAAAAGTCAGGAACACAGAAAGCACAGAAAAAACACAGAATTCACAGAGAGAAATTCAACAAAAAATTTCTGCGTCTTCTGTGTCATTTCTGTGTTTTCTGCGTTCCGTATTTCTCTCGGGCGTTCAAGCCGCCTCAGCCAACGCCCGTGCCCGCTGCTTCGCCGCATAGGCAAGCGCAGCCTCGCGTACCCAAGCGCCATTCTCGTGCGCGTTCACGCGGGTGGCTAGCCGCTCTTTGTTGCATGGCCCGTTGCCGTTGACCACGTTCCAGAAATCATCCCAATCGATCTGGCCATAGTCATGCGCTTGCCGCGCTTCGTTCCATTTCAAATCGGGGTCAGGCAAAGTCACGCCCAGAATCTCAGCTTGCTTCACAGTCGCATCAATAAACTTC
>JAYVJQ010000025.1:0-6715 GCA_043769055.1 Allobrachymonas sp. | reverse complement strand
GTTCGCTGCGCAAGCTCTGGATATGTTTGCCGCGCTAGGCGCAATTGCTCAACGATGTGCAAGCAGGGCGCGATGCGGTCATGCGCCGCTAGCGCATGGATGCGCGGCAGATCATCGGGGAGGGTGAGCGGGGGATCAATCTCAGGCATGTCTGGCTGGATTATCCAGCCAGAGCAACTCATCGGCGAGATACGCCTGATCTAGAGACTGTTATTTGTAGCAAAAACTGGCGTCAGCCGGCAAGAATACTACGCAGAACGCTACGAAATTAGGAGTTCTTATGAGTAACCCTAGGAAATTGCGCGATACCTTAGTTGGATAATCTGCCCATGAGTAAAGTCATTGTCTTCGCAACGCCCGTGTTCTTCTTGCTGATTGCCTTGGAGTTTGCATGGGGGCGGGCCAAGGGGCGCAACACCTATCGACTGCAAGACATGATCAGCAGCATTGGGCTGGGGATGATGAGTCAGTTCACGGCGGTGTTCACGCGGCTCTTGCGCGTGGGGGTGTACACCGCGGTGTATGCGAGCCTGAGCCTGGTGCCGCTGGATGCGGCCAAGGAGTTTTGGAGCAGTTGGTATGGCTGGGTGCTGGCGCTGATTTTTTATGATTTTTGCTACTACTGGCTGCACCGCATGGGCCATGAGAGCGCGATTCTCTGGGCGGCGCATGTGGTGCATCACCAAAGCCAAGATTACAACCTCTCTACGGCGCTGCGGCAAACCAGCAGCGGCGCATTTCTGGGCTGGTTTTTTTATATTCCGATGGCGCTCGCTGGAGTGCCGCCGCTCGTGTTTGGCATTGTGGCGCTGGTTGATTTGCTCTATCAATTTTGGGTGCATACCGAGCATGTGCCCAAGCTGGGTTGGTTTGATCGCTGGTTTTGCAGCCCGAGCAATCACCGGGTGCATCACGCGGTCAATGATGCGTATGTGGATCGCAACTATGGCGGTGTGCTGGTGGTGTGGGATCGGATCTTTGGCAGCTTCAAAGAAGAAGATGAGAAGTGCGTTTATGGCACGCGCAGCCCTTTGAAAAGCTGGGATCCGCTCTGGGCGAATGCGGAAGTTTATGCAGCGATTTTCAAAGATGCTTGGCATACGCGCAGTTGGGCAGATAAGCTGCGTGTGTTCTTCAAACCACCGGGTTGGCGACCCTCTGATGTGGCTTTGCAATTCCCTAGGCCTGCGTTTGACATGGCGCAGATGCAGACCAAATATGAAGCGAGGATCAGCCGCGCGGCGCAGGTGTTTGGTGTGCTCAGCTTCAATGCGCTGCTGGCGGCAGTGGCAACTTTTTTGTGGTTTGCCGAGGGCATGACTCAAGCCGAGCAGCTGGTGAGCGTGGCTGCGCTGATGGGCATGCTCTGGTGTACGAATGCGGCGCTGCAAGCTCGCTTGCACCCCTGGCTTGGCGCAGCGGGCTGGGCTGCGGTGCTGGCGACGGCGAGTGCAAGTTTTGCGCAGATGGCGGAGCCTGCTGGGGCAGATCAATGGCTGCTGGTGCATCGCATCTTCAAACCCTTGGGCGTCGGATTTGCTATTATTTATATAGCATACTATGTAAATAGTATGCCGGCTACTGGCCTAAAAAGCTTTAAAGTCACATCAAAAACTTGGCTGCTGGCAGCGCTGGGCTTCTCCGTGCTGGGCGATGTGTGGTTGATGTTCTCGGGCTTTTTTATTCAAGGCCTGGCGAGCTTTTTGGTTGCGCATCTGTTCTTCATGACGTTGTTTCGGCGTGGCGTGAGTTGGTTTCCGAGCAAGCTGGCTTTGGTGGGCGCATTGGCTTATGGTGCGCTGATGCTGACCGTGCTCTGGCCGTATGTGGCAGTTGGATTGAAAGCGCCCGTGGCCGCCTATATCTTGGTGATAGCGCTCATGGGCGCGCAGGCTGTGGGTCGTGCAGTCGCGTTGCAAACTTCAGCTTCACGCTGGGCGGCAGTCGGCGTGCTGTTCTTCATGGCCTCTGACAGCTTGTTGGCTTGGAATAAATTCGTTGCGCCGATTGCGCTTAGCTCGCTGTGGGTGCTCGGTACTTATTTTGCGGCTCAGCTGCTCATTGCGCGCTGGGCGCTGGCATCATCAACTTGCGCGCATTCTGCCCAGCCAGCATCGAATACTCTTTGAGCTGCGCAAAAATCGCCATTTTCTCGGTGTCTGTGGGGCCCACGGTGCTGGCGAGCTTGCCGAAGCCGTCTAAACGGCTCTCTCGCATCCAGGCGCGCAGAGCTTTGTCTTGACTCCAGCGCATTTGGTTGGCCGCATTGGTCATCGTGGAGGCGATAAATCCTGCCGGATTACGCGGGAAGGGTACGGGGGTGCACAGCTGGTTTTTCTCTTCATCGTTCGCATAATGCACCTCCACATAGGCGCAGATGGCGGCGCTCAATGAGATGAGCGGGGCGCGTGAGAGCTGGGGCACTATTCTGCCGGGCTGAAACATCGGCATGCTGGCTCTAGGTTTGACGGCAGAGGCGGTGCAGTTGATGTAGAGCGTGTCTTTTGGCATGGTGTGTTTGCCTTGCGTGAAGACCAAAGCATCACCCTCAATCGCTTGCACGCGGCCCATGCGGATGACTTGCGCGATCTGGCGCAGCAGCGCAACTTCGCCCTCAGAGATTGTGGCGTAGTGAAACATCTCGGGGGTGCGTGAGCGGTCAATACGTAGCATCTGGCCGCTGGCTTCTAAGCGGTCATACATGTCATCGACACTCGTGGCCAGACCAATGGCTTTCATTTGCTGCGCCGCACCGCCCATCGAGTGCATGAAAAATTCTTCACCCGGCTGTGTGGTGATACGGTTTACGAGCCAAGAATCGCGCGGCATCACCCAGTGGATTTGATCGGGCGCAGCGCCACTGGTGAGCAGAAAAATCACTGCGTCCATCGCGGTTTTGCCTGCGCCTAAAACGCAGTAGTGTGCAAAACGCTCGGTGTCTTGCCACACTTGCGTCAGCTGCGTGGGCGTGACCAAGCGCACACCATCTGCCACTGGAAACGCGGGCGGCGTGGTGGCGGGCACTTGTGGGCTGAAGTAGGTGGCATCCACAATTTTTTTGCGCACAGTGATTTGTGACTGCTCGCCTGAGAGCACCGAAGAGACGTTGCTCACACCCGCTTCATGCGACAAATGTTTGCTCATCGGCAAGTAGCGCACACGGCCACTGGGCAGAAGCTGCTGATGCATTACCTTGTGAAAATAGCCGTTCACCTCTGCGCCACTGGCCAACTCATACAGGCCGGCGTTGTGGCCCGCTGTGTCTTTGCGCAGCGTGCCCAGCTCTAAAGAATTCACACCATAAAAAGCCGAAGGCTGATGCAGCGCCACGAACGGATAAGCATCATTCCAATGCCCGCCGGGCTGCGCATGCAGATCAACCAAGGTGATGTGCGCATTACTCTCTTTGAGCAGCGTGTCGGCAAACGCCAAGCCCGTGGCACCTGCGCCGATGATGAGATAGTCAGTGGAAAAGTTGGGCATCGCAGAATCCTTAAAAATCGCAATTAAATCATTGGCTTAGCAGTGTGCTATCATTATGCTAACAGCTTGCCACACAAGGAGTGCATCATGCCAGTCAACACCGCGACAGCATCACCTAAAACGCAGTTCAATGTACGTGTTTCGCCCGAGTTGGTGAGCAAGCTCGATAAGTATGCCGAGATGGTGGGGCAGAGCAAGTCGCAAATTGCGGTCAACGCGATTGAAGATTACTTGGATTGGCGTATTCCGCAGATCGCGGATTTGAAATTGGCGTTGGCGGCAATGGATCGCGGTGAATACGCGAGCGAAGAAGAAGTTGAAGCGCTTTTCAAGAAATATGGCGCATGAAACTGCTGTGGTCACAGCAATCGCTGCATCAAATGCAGAGCATCAGCCGATTTATTTCGGCGGACAACCCTAGTGCGGCAAAAAAGCTACTTGCCCAAATTAAAAAATCCGCACGTCTGCTCAAGCAAAATCCCTTCATGGGAAGACGCACGGAGTTTGAAGGTGTGCGCGAATTGGTCGTTCATGCCAACTACTTGCTTTCGTATCGCGTGAGCAATGAAAATGTAGAAATCGCGCAAGTCTGGCATGCTGCTCAGCAGCGCTATCACTGAAGTTCCCCATGTCGCTTGATTTGCTCCAACCCGATTGGCCTGTGACGCCTCATGTGCGCAGCGCGTGCAGCTTGCGTGCGGGTGGCGTGTCCGCTTCGCCTTATGACTCATTGAACTTGGGCGATCATGTGGGCGATGATGCAAAGAGCGTGGCTGAGAATCGCGCGCGGTATGCGCAAGCGCTGGGTGCGAAACCGGTGTATTTGACGCAAGTGCATGGTTGGGATGTGGTGCAGCTAGATTTCGTCACGCCCGATAGCAGGATTGCTGATGCATGTATCACCACGCAAAGCGGCGTGGCTTGCACCATCATGGTGGCGGATTGTTTGCCTGTATTGTTTGCCAACCGCGCGGGCACGGTGGTGGGTGCGGCGCATGCGGGCTGGCGCGGGCTGTGTGGGCAAGCTGGCGAGGGCGTTTTAGAACATTTTTTAAAGCATTTCAAGCAGTTAGCCGGCATAGAATCTACGCAACGCGCTATGAATTTAGGAGTAAATGATGTGTTCGTGTGGCTCGGGCCTTGCATTGGGCCTGATGCATTTGAGGTGGGTGAGGATGTGCGCCACGCGTTTGTATCGGTTGACCCACTGGTGGAGCGTCATTTCAAACCTGCTGCGGGTGGCAAATACCTAGGCGATCTTCAAGGCTTGGCACGGCAGCGCTTGGCCAAGCTCGGGGTCACGCAAATTTACGGCAATGATGGCAGCACGCCTTGGTGTACCGTGAGCAATCCGTCAAACTTCTTTTCGCACCGGCGGGATCGCATCAGCGGGCGCTTCGCTGCCAGTGTCTGGCTGGTTTGAGGCCGCTTGAGCACGCAATTGCTCCAGCTCTGCCTTTTCCTTGGCACGAATCGCTCGCCTGCGCATCGGCGTGCCCATGAGGTACATCAGGATCACGCAAGGCAATACGCCGTAGAGAAAAAACGTGATGATCGCGCCCAGCACTGTGCCGTTGGCTGCGGTGGCCTCGGCCACGCTCATCATGACGACGACATACATCCAAGCGATGGCAACTAAGTACATAACAAGATACAGGACAGGGTAATGATGCTCTTGCGCCGGCCTCATTACTGAGGTGAAATAAGCTCATGAAAAATTATTTGTTGCAGTGCAGCAAAAATTTTGAGATACTCGGGTATTCCCGAATAAAAATAGTTTTTGGAGACAAGCATGAATTTTGAGGCATTTGCGCCTTTTCAGTTGGATGCGCACGCCATGCAGCAATTGCAGCAGGGCTATTTGAAAGAGGCGCAGGCGCTTTGGAGCCAAGGCATGCAGGCTACTCCAGTGTCAGATCGCCGTTTTTCTAGCGATGCTTGGGGCGCGAACCCTGCCGCGAGTTTCACGACTGCACTGTATTTGCTCAATGCCCGCACCATGATGCAACTGGTTGATTGCGTACAAGCCGATGAAAAAACCAAAGCCCGCTTGCGCTTTGCTACCGAGCAGCAAATTGCCGCTGCCTCACCCGCCAACTTTCTCGCGCTCAACCCTGATGCATTGAAAAAAGCAGCCGACACACAAGGCCAGAGCATTGCCCAAGGCATGCAAAACATGCTCGCCGATATTCGCCAAGGCCACATGTCGATGACGGATGAAAGCCAGTTTGAAGTAGGCCGCAATGTAGGCACTTCTGAGGGCGCAGTGGTGTTTGAAAATGAATTCTTCCAGCTCATCGAATACAAGCCGCTGACCAAGCAAGTGCATGAAAAACCTTTTCTCGTGATTCCACCTTGTATCAACAAGTTTTATATTTTGGATTTGCAGCCCGCCAACTCGCTGGTGCGGCATCTGGTGAGCGAAGGCCACCGCACCTTTGTGGTGAGCTGGCGCAACCCGGATGAATCGATGCAAGAGAAAACCTGGGATGATTACATTGAGCATGCCGCGATTTGCGCGATAGAAAAAACTGCTGCGTTAACGAAGCAAAAACAGATCAATGCGCTCGGCTTTTGCGTCGGTGGCACGATTCTCGGCACTGCGCTGGCCGTGCTCGCTGCGCGAAAGCAAAAGCCCGTAGCCACTGCGACCTTCCTCACCACGTTCTTAGATTTCTCCGATACCGGCATCTTGGATATCTTCATCGACGAAACCAGCGTCAAGCAACGCGAGCAGCAGTATGCGCAAGGCGGTTTGCTCAAAGGCCAAGAGCTGGCTTCAACGTTTAGCTTCTTGCGCCCCAACGATCTCGTGTGGAATTATGTGGTGGGCAATTATCTAAAAGGCGAAACGCCGCCACCATTTGATTTGCTCTACTGGAATTCTGATGCAACGAATTTGCCTGGCCCGTTCTACGCTTGGTACTTGCGCAACACGTACTTAGAAAACAATTTGAAGAAGCCCGGCAAACTGAACGTGTGCGGCAGCAAACTCGATCTCACCAAAATCGACATTCCCGCGTATATCTACGGCTCACGCGAGGATCACATCGTGCCCATTGGAGGTGCATATGCAAGTACGCAAATTCTCAGCGGCAAAAAACGCTTCGTCATGGGCGCGAGTGGCCACATCGCTGGCGTGATCAACGCACCAGCAGCCAAGAAACGCTCACACTGGATCGGCAAAGAAAACCACTTCCCCGCGACGCAAGTCGAATGGCTCAAATCCGCC
>JAYVJQ010000024.1:0-8124 GCA_043769055.1 Allobrachymonas sp. | reverse complement strand
GATGCGCTTTTTGCGAATGTCGTCAATGCCTTTGTGATAGTCGACCACGATTTGTGTTTCGGGGTCGTAATACATCGCGTTGATCGTGAAATCGCGGCGGGCGGCATCTTCTTCCATCGGGCCCCACACGTTGTCGCGCAGCACACGGCCACTGGCATCGACTGCATGCTGCATGCCCGAGAGCGCGGCTTTCGATGTTTTCTCGTTGCCGCTCACCTGCTCTGCATCGGCGCTGTCCAGATGCGCGCGGAAGGTGGACACTTCGATCACCTCATGCTCGCGCCCGCGCCCATACACCACATGCACAATGCGAAAGCGCCGCCCGATGATGAAGGCACGCTTGAACAAGCGCTTGACTTCTTCCGGCTCGGCATCGGTGGCCACATCAAAATCTTTTGGCCGCAAGCCCAGCAGTAAATCACGCACCGCGCCGCCCACGATGAAGGCTTTGTAGCCCGCATCTTTGAGCGTGGTGACGACTTCCCACGCTTTGGCATCGACCAACTCGCGGTTGATGCCATGCTCAGGCAGAGTGATGTCGATGCGCTTGCCAAATTTAGCTACCGCGCTTTTGACGACGCGAGGCGCCATCAGTTTTTCGATGAATTTTTTAATCATTGGAATAAATCTAATACTTTCCAGCCGCGCTCAATCGCCAACGCTCGCAAACGAGGATCGGGGTTGGTAGCCACGGGCTCGGTGACGTGCTCTAGCAGGGGCAGATCGTTCATGCTGTCGGAGTAAAACGTGCTGTGCTGCACATCAGCCCAGCTCTTACCCCGCTCAGCAAGCCATTGTGTCACACGCGTCACCTTGCCCTCTTTGAAGCTAGGCGTGCCCCGCCAGCGCCCGGTGAACCAACCTTGCGCGTTCTTTTCTAGCTGCACAGCAATCAGGTGATCAATGCCAAAGCGCAGCGCAATTGGCGCGGTGACGAATTCATTGGTGGCGGTGACGAGAATGATCTCATCGCCTGCTTCGCGGTGCTTTTGCACCAGATCAAGGGCAGGTTTTTTGATGCTTTTCTCGATGATGGCAGACATATAATCTGCGCGGAGCGCTATAGATTCAGTAGCGCCACGCAGCCGAATCGCCTCCGTGGCAAACATCAAATACTCTTCTGGCTGCAGCACGCCTAGCTTGTAACTCTCATAAAACGCATCATTGCGCGCTTTAAATTGCACCGCATCGCGCCAGCCGCGCTCCACCGAGTATTCGCCCCAAGCGTGATCGCTGTCAATCGGCAGCAGGGTGTGGTCTAAATCGAAAAGAGCAAGTTTCATAGGTGTTATTGGATCACGGGTTGCAGACGTGCGGCCAGTGCGGGATGCGCCAGCTTGAGCGCGGCATGGCCTTCTTGCAGGCGGCTGCGCCAGCCCGGGCCGCGCGTGAGCACGGATTGCCAGCTTTGCTTCAGATCATCTGCGCGGTGATCGAGCAGCCAAGCAATCAAGCACGCTGATTGCTGCACATCTTTATTGACCTTGGAGCGCATGCGCAAGCTACGCTCACCCACGATCAGAAGCTTATGCACGGCATAGCGCGAAGGTGCTGGAATGTTGACGATCACGCTCGTGCCATTGCGGTCAAACAACACAGCTTGCTCCACGTTTTCGAGCGAGAATTCCATAAAGCGCAGTGGCTGTAGGCTGATATTGAGATTAGCAACGGTGACGGGCTTCTCGCCCTCTCTTGTGAGGCTTGTGAGAAAGTCGATTTGAAACTCATCATCGCCGCGCAACTTATACGACGCGCCTGATTTGCCGCCTAGCTGCACCAAAGGAATAAAACCCGCCTCAAAACTGCTGAGTGCCTCATGCACATCGATTTCAATATCAGCCGGCAACGCCACCGACACATTACGCCCTGCATGCGCAAAATCCACATCCGTGGTGCTCTCGCCGCTGGCCCAGCGCACGCCCAGCATATTGCTCATGGCGGCAAACGCATGCGTGCCCACCAGCACGCCGCCCGCTTTGAAAAAACCATAATCCGATAAACGCCGAATCGCCCGCACATGCTTAGGCAAACCCACCGAGCAGCCCAAGGCCGCAGCGGAGCGCACCAAGGCATCCACCTGATCGTTTTGCTTGGTTTGCGCTTTTTTCAGTTTTGCCTCCTCAATCAGCGCATCCAGTTTGTCGCCACTGGGGCCAAGATAGAGTTGCCGCACCTTGCCATCTAAATCACGATAGGCAAAATACCAGTAAGTTTTGCCACTCAGCGTTTTCTGTGCAAAGCTGCCATTCAGCGATTCCAAGCCTTTGC
The DNA here is from genome assembly GCA_043769055.1 of Allobrachymonas sp. GTDB lineage: Bacteria > Pseudomonadota > Gammaproteobacteria > Burkholderiales > Burkholderiaceae_C > JANMDU01. Next base: position 5,856 of record JAYVJQ010000024.1, on the reverse strand, counting down.
TCAGCTCGCGCGCAAGCGCCACATCTTGCAGCTGCGCATAGGCCGTTTGCGCAGTGAGCGCGAGTTCGGTGTAATAGGCGTTTGCTGGCACAGTCGAATTATACAACAAAATATAATTTGTTGTATAAATCAAGACTTATCAAAGCAAATCTCAAAGCGATTCCAGCATGCTCTTGACCAGCGGCACCGTAATCGCGCGCTTAGTGGCCAGCGAGTAGCCATCCAGCTGCTGCAAAAGTTGCATGAGGGAGTTGAGGTCGCGGGAGAAGCGGCTGAGGATGAAATCCATCACTTCATCGCTGAGGAAAATGCCGCGCGCATCGGCCTCTTGGCGCAGCACGGCGCGGCGCTGCTGCTCGGTGAGCACTTGCAGCGCAAACACATGACCCCAGCCAAGGCGCGTGCGCAGATCGTCGCGCAGCTTGAGGTCTGCGGGCGGCAGGCTGCCGGCAGCCAGCACCCAGCGCTGCTCGGTTTGCGCGTTGATGAACCAGTTGAACGCGGCTTGGCTCTGCACAGCGGAATACGCTTGCACATCGTCCATCATCACGGCCACCCAATGCGGATTGAACTCGGGCGGCTCATGCATGGAGGGATCGAGCCAGCCCACCTCGCCGCCTTGCGCACGCAGCGCCTCGCGCACGGCTTTGAGCAGATAGGATTTACCGCTGGCGCTCTCGCCCCACAGATAGGTGGGCACGGGGGAGCGCATGCGAGAGGCAGATGAGCCTTCGCCCACCCAAAGCCGCAGATGCTCTAAAGCTGCCTCATTCGGCCCAGCCAGAAAATTGGCCAATGCGGGCGCGGGTGTGATGGCAATATCGAGCGCGATTTGCTGCATCACTTGGCTCGGTATAAATCGGAGGCCAGATACTCCACCCGCAACCTGCGAATCGCCACCAAGAGCACCGCGCTGGCTGGCAGCGCAATGAGCACACCCACAAAGCCAAAGATTTGCCCAAACGAGAGCAACGCAAAAATCACCGCCAGCGGATGCAGGCCAATGCGCTCGCCGACCAAGCGCGGCGTGAGATACAGGCTTTCAATCAACTGCCCAGCGCCATACACCGCGGCCACCATGATCACCGCTTTGAACGAAGCAAATTCCAGCAGCCCTGCCAGCAGCGCCAGCACCAAGCCAATGCCAAAGCCCACATACGGCACAAAAATCGCAAGCCCGGTGAACACACCAATCGGCAGCGCTAAATCAAGGCCAAACAGCGCCAAGCCAATGCTGTAAAACACCGAGAGCACCAGCATCACCAGCATCTGCCCGCGCAAATATTGCCCCAGCACTTCATCGGCCTCGCGCATGAAGCCGTCATACGCGCCGCGCAGGCGATGCGGCACGAGCTCCACCGCGCGCTTGACGAAATTCTCCCAATCCATGAGCAAATAAAACAGCGCCACCGGAATCAAAATCGCATTGCCAATCAGCGTAAGCGCCACGCTGCCGCCCACTTTGAGCGAAGCGAGCACGGCGGCCAAGCCATCTTCCACATTGGCATTCAAATACTTGAACACAAAGGCCTTCACGCTTTCCACATTCAGTGAAATGTTGATGCCAAAGCTTTTGAGGATTGGCGCTGCCCACGCGTTGAGACGCTCAGCCAAAAGCGGCAGTTGCTCGCGCAGCAGCGGAATTTCTTTGGCCAAAATCGGCACGATCAGCAGCGCAATCGCCAGCACGCTCACGATAAACAGCAACTCCACCACAATCACCGCCAACACGCGCGGCAGCTTGCCGCCAAACCATCCGCGATCAAGTTTGTTCACCAGTGGCGTGAGCGCATAAGCCAGCACACTGGCCACGATAAAGGGCGTGAGCACTGGCCCGAGCAGCCACACCAACAACACGACAACGGCAGCGATTGCGCCCCAAGCGGCTGTAGTTTTTTGTGCTTTGGTGAATTGCATACAGGCGTGAGGGTTGAAAACTTACAATACATGCAATTTTACGGGGTTAAAGCTTGGTTTTATCCCGTTTTAAGCCCTTTTCGCCATCTAGTCGGCGTATTTATTGCGCAAGCAGCTATCAAATCATGAGCAATTCAACAAATTCCCCCTTGTCTTACAAAGCCGCTGGCGTCGATATTGACGCAGGCGACGCACTGGTCGAGCGCATCAAGCCGCTGGCCAAGCGCACCATGCGCGAAGGCGTGCTGGGCGGCATTGGCGGTTTTGGCGCGCTATTTGAAATTCCTAAGCGCTTCAAAGAGCCCGTGCTCGTGAGCGGCACGGATGGTGTGGGCACGAAGCTGCGGTTGGCGTTTGAATGGAACATGCACGACACCGTGGGCATCGATTTGGTGGCCATGAGCGTCAACGATGTGCTGGTGCAGGGCGCAGAACCCATGTTTTTCCTCGATTACTTTGCCTGCGGCAAGCTCGATGTGGATACCGCAGCTGCCGTGATCGGCGGCATTGCCAAAGGCTGTGAACTCTCAGGCTGCGCTTTGATTGGCGGCGAGACGGCCGAGATGCCCGGCATGTACCCCACAGGCGAATACGATTTGGCAGGCTTTTGCGTGGGCGCAGCAGAAAAATCCAAACTCTTGCCACGGCCTGATGTGAAGGCGGGCGATGTGATTTTGGGGTTGGCTTCCAGCGGCGTGCACAGCAATGGCTTCTCCCTCGTGCGCAAGTGTGTGGAGCGCGCAGGCGCTGATATGCCCGTGATGCTCGATGGGAAGCCGTACAAAGAAGCACTGATGCTGCCCACGCGCTTGTATGTGAAAAACGTGCTCGCTGCTTTGGCTCAACACAACCCTTCGACAGGCTCAGGACGGGGCATCAAAGCCTTAGCGCACATCACGGGCGGCGGCTTGATCGAAAACATTCCTCGCGTATTGCCCGAGGGCGTGGCCGCGCAACTCAAAAAAGGCAGCTGGCCACAAACCGAGCTCTTCGCATGGCTGCAAAAAACTGCAGGCATCGACGATTACGAGATGAACCGCACATTCAACAACGGCATCGGCATGATCGTCGTTGTGGATGCATTGGATGCAGTGGCCGTGTCTGCCACCTTGTCGGGCTTAGGCGAGCAAGTGCATGTGATTGGGCAGATGGTGGCTCGCACGGGCGATGCTGTTGAGATGGCTTAGTTTTGAAGCTTTTTGGGCAGGTAGCCGGGATGGAATATGCGCGGAGTGCTATTGAATTTATAGCATCTGTGTTCTGAAGATTTCGCTTCGAACAGACCGGCCGCTAGGCAAGGGGCTGCGTCGTCTGGCTCATACTTTCGCGCAAGGGCAGTGGCGACACTTGTTGCCTTGAATACGAGGTGAAGTGCTGTCGCACTTCCCGCGCCTTGCGCGCCACAAATCGCCAGCCGCCGCAGCCCCTTGCCTAGCGGCCTATTGGCTACTCTGGAAATCTCGCGCGAACGCGGTAGCGACTCGCATCGCCCGCGCAAGCAGCAGCAAAAAACAATTGACTTGCAATATTAATGAGCCATAAAATCTCAAATGACTCATTAATAGGTCAAATCATGGCCAAGCCACTTATCCGACCACTCTCTCAATACAGCCTCGATGCATTGCAATTGCTCGGGCAGCTCATCCGCGAGGCTCGATTGGCCAAAGCACTGACGGCGGCTGATCTGGCGGCGCGGGCGGGCATTTCCCGCTCTTTGCTGCAGCGCATTGAGCGGGGCGATCCGGGCTGCTCGATTGGTGTGGTGTTTGAAGCGGCGGCGATTTGTGGTGTGCCTTTGTTTGAGTTGGATCAGCGCCTACTCGGCTCGCAGCTTGCGCGGCAGAGTGAAAAAATGAGATTGCTGCCTAAGGCGGTCAGAGCGGTCAGAGCGGGCAACAAGGCAGTTCATGATGACTTCTGATCTGACGACGATTCACAGCCGAGCCTATGTGTGGGTGTGGCTGCCTCAAGCGTTTGAGCCTGTGGTAGCGGGGCTGCTGGTGCGCAGTGGCGAGCAGTTGATCTTTAACTATGGTCGCAGTTATTTGGAGCGGCCCGATGCCATTGCGCTCTATGCGCCAGAGCTGCCCTTGCAAGCGGGCACTTTGCCTTTGCTGCCCGGCCTGAGCATGCCCAGCTGCCTGCGCGATGCAGCGCCCGATGCCTGGGGGCGGCGTGTGCTGCTCAATCGCTTGGGCGCCGCAAACCAGCCTCGTGCATCAGTCTTAGAGTTGGATGAGTTGACCTGTCTTTTAGAGTCCAGCTCTGAGCGCATTGGCGCTTTGGATTTTCAGATTTCTGCGAGCCAGTATGTTGCGCGGCATGCTCAATCGGCCTCGCTCGATGAGCTGTCAGCCGCCGCAGACAAGGTCGATCGCGGTATCGCGCTCTCGCCCGAGTTGAGCCAAGCGCTGCTGCACGGCACATCGCTTGGCGGCGCGCGGCCCAAGGTGTTGATGCAGGATGGGCAGCGGCAATTCATCGCCAAATTCTCCGCAAGTAATGATCTCTACAGCGTGGTCAAAGCAGAGTTTGTGGCGATGCGCTTGGCCAGCAAAGTGGGGCTTCAAGTTGCGCCCGTGCAGCTCACAAAGGCGCTGGGTAAAGATGTTCTGTTGATTGAGCGCTTTGATCGTGTGCAACAAAGTGATGGTTGGCAACGCCGCTCCATGGTCTCAGCGCTCACCTTGCTAGAGCTTGATGAAATGATGACAGCGTATGCCAGCTATGAGAAGCTGGCCGAGATCGTTCGCCACCGATTTGTGGATGCAAAAGCCACGCTACGCGAGCTGTATGCGCGCATCGTGTTCAACATCTTGTGCGGCAACACTGATGACCATGCACGCAACCATGCGGCGTTTTGGGATGGCAAGAATTTAGCGCTCACGCCCGCCTACGACATTTGCCCCCAAGCCCGCGTGGGCCAACAAGCTTCTCAAGCCATGCTGATTCAAGGCCGCGAGCGCAGCAGCCAAGTAGCCGTTTGCATCGCCGCCGCAGCCAACTTTTTACTGAGCCGCAGCGAAGCAATTGACATCGTGAACGCGCAAGTGCGCATCATTTCACGCGAGTGGCAAGCCGCATGTGATGAAGCCGCGTTGAGCGAAGTAGATCGCTCACTGCTATGGCGCAGGCAGTTTCTCAACCCGTTTGCCCTGCAAGATGCGCCAGAGGGTGTTCTAGCTGATTTTTGATGCTTTTTGGGCAGGTAGCCGGGATGGAATCTGCGCGGAGTGCTATTGAATTGATAGTCTTGGCGTGCTCTTCGTTTCACACTACCCGCTCACGCTGGCACGCGGCGTGCGATGCGCTGCTCCGGTGTTCACGCTCGCGCAATGAGATGGTTGGCTCGGTGACTTGATTGGCATGAACACATTGGATCGCGAACGAACAGCATAGCCAGCGCGAATGGAACACCTGCGCATCCCATCACCCACCGCGCACCCTGTTGCTTGGTTGGCAGGCTAAACTTGGCGCTGCACAACATGCACGGCATGATTAGATGCAAATAGATTAGACTAAACAAGTCGGTAGCGGGCTTGGAATATGCGCAGAATGCTATCAAATTTATACAACGTTACTACAGCGAATGCAATAACGAAAGACCTGCCCTAATTTTCTTATTGGTTACATGAAATTTAACATCACTACGCTTAATTACAGAAGGCTTTTGCTGGGCGCAGGTTCGCTCACCCTAATCGCTGGTATCGGCGCGGTCGCACTGGCTGAGTATGCAGAGACTGGGTATTGTTATCGAACGGGTACGATTTTGAATACCGAAGAATTGCATGAGCGGGCTATACGTAGCTTAATCACCGAAGAACTAAAGGCGGCTGAGCGCGGCTAGTGCAACATTCTTTCTGTAAATTCCGTCCCCGCGTATAAACGCAGGGCATTCGGAAACTTATTTACTCAAGGCCCCAGCCAGGCCGCCGGAGG
>JAYVJQ010000023.1:0-3617 GCA_043769055.1 Allobrachymonas sp. | reverse complement strand
CAGCATCGTGTGACGCATGTGCTGCTGGTGCCCACCATGATCCAACTGGCGACCGACCATCCCGATGCCGGTCAGTACGACTTGTCCTGCGTGGAGATGCTGGTGTACGGCGGCTCGGTGATCAGTGAAGCGGTCCTGCAACGGGCGATGCTGCGTTTTCCGAACGCGGACTTCCTTCAGGCTTACGGCATGACCGAGCTTTCACCCTGCGCCACCTACCTGTCCGCGGCGGACCACCGGGGCGAAAGTGGCAAAGCTGGCCTGCTGCGCTCGGCCGGCCGCGCGACACTGACGACCGAGGTGCGCGTCGTCGACTCCGACGGGAAAGAAGTGCCTCTGGGAACGGTCGGCGAGGTTGCGGTGCGCGGCCCCAACATCATGCTCGGTTACTGGAACAAGCCCGACCTGACCGCAGCGGTGCTGCGCAATGGCTGGATGCACACCGGCGACGGCGGGCGCATGGACGAAGACGGTTACTTGTACATCGTCGACCGCATGAAGGACATGATCGTCAGCGGTGGCGAGAACGTCTACTCAGCCGAGGTCGAGAACGCATTGGCCCAGCACCCTGCCGTGGCCGCCAGTGCGGTGATCGGCATTCCCAGCGACGCATGGGGCGAGGCGGTGCATGCGGTGGTCGTCCTCAAGGCCGGGGTTGTGGTGACCGAGCAGGAACTGTCGGCGCATTGCCACCAATTGATCGCCAGCTACAAGTGCCCGCGCAGTGTCGAGTTCCGCGAAGCGTTGCCGATGACAGGCGCGGGAAAGATCCAGAAGACCGAACTGCGCAAGCCGCATTGGGCGGGACGTACGCGGTCGGTCAACTGAGGTGGATGACTGCAATCAACCGGGAGCCAGGAAGGATCGCAGATGTACCAATCCGACACTTCGACCGGCTGGACACTTGGGTCAGCCCTTCCGTAGGATGGCAAGTGCGTCAAAGACATGGGGTTCTAGTCGTGCCCAGCGCGGCCTACCCCTCGCTCAAGCTGACACGCTATGGCACGCTATGGCACGCTATGGCACGCTATGGCACGCTATGGCACGCAGCGTAAGCCTGGTGTGCGGTGCCTTCGGCACCTTCGCACACCAGACTTACGCTGCATGCCTCCGCTTGCCGGTCAGCTCCAACGTTAGAGCGATTTTCAAGCCCTTTTTAGGCCACTAGCCGGCAAGAATACTGCTTGAAGTGCTATTGAAAAAATAGCAGTTTACAGCTCTTCCGTCTTAAATTCGCTATAACCTTCGTAGTAGTAGCTCACGTCGATGCCTTTCATGAACAGCTCGCGGTCTTCAATTCGGTCGGTCAAAGCTTGTTTGAGCAAGGCTTTGATTTCTAGATCTTTAACGACGCTGCGCTGCATGGCGCTGAGGTAATCTTCCTTATCGACGCGGTTCCAGTCCACCACTTGCTGGATTTCTTTTTTGAAGATCAAATCAAGCCAAATGCGCGTGGCGCGACCATTGCCTTCACGAAAAGGGTGCGCCACATTCATCTCTACATACTTCTCCACAATTTGATCAAAATTGCTTTGAGGCATGTTGTCGATATGCTGGAGCGATTGCGCCAAATACATTAACGGAGCAAAACGAAAGTTTCCTTTGGCAATATTGACCTCGCGAATTTTCCCGGCGAAGTCGTAGATATCGCTAAACAAATAGGCATGGATGAAAGCTAGGCCCGCAAAGCTTCCTACCTCGGCTCGTGTGATATCGGCAGAATCAAAAAGCTGCTTGGCTTTTTGCTTGCTGATTTTTTCTTCAGCCCTGGCGAGCTCGATTTGACCGGTGATGCCTAGCTTGTTTGCCAGAATCATGAGAGCACTCCTTGTGAATCCATGTCATCAATCTTAAAGGCTGCAAACCTTGACTTTAACGCACCAATGAGAAAGGCTCGAAAATCTCAGTTTTCTCTGAGATTTTCAAGCCTTTTGGGGCACTAGCCGGCATAGAATATGCGCGGAGTGCTATTGAATTGATAGTCAATCAGTTGTATGCGGGCAGCGCTGCAATACGCGCGCGCGCAGCAGCGTATTCGCGCTTGAGGCGCGCAACGAGATCGGCTGTGCTCATGACTTCTTTGATGACGCCAATACCCTGCCCGCAACCCCAAATATCTTTCCACGCTTTGGCATCGCCTGCGCCGCCAAAATTCATTTTGCTCGGGTCGCTCTCTGGCAAATTGTCGGGATCCATACCGGCGTTTTTGATGCTGCCCTTCAAGTAGTTGCCATGCACGCCGGTGTAGAAGTTGGAATAAACGATGTCGTCTGAATTGCTCTCGGTGATCATCTTTTTGTAGTCATCGGTCGCGCGCGCTTCGTGCGTGGCGATGAAAGGCGAGCCGATGTAGGCCAAATCTGCGCCTGCGCATTGCGCTGCGAGAATCGCGTCGCCGGATGCGATGGAGCCTGAGAGAACGATCGGGCCGTCAAACCACTGGCGGATCTCTTGGATCATGGCAAACGGGCTCTTGGTCGAAGCATGGCCGCCTGCGCCTGCAGCCACGGGGATCAGGCCAGTAGCGCCCTTCTCGATTGCTTTGCGAGCAAACACATTGCTGATCACATCATGCAGCGTGATGCCGCCCCAAGCTTTTACGGCTTGGTTCACGTCTTCCCGAGCGCCTAGGCTGGTGATGATGATGGGCACTTTGTATTTTTCGCACAGTGCCATGTCGTGATCAAGCCGGTCGTTACTTTTGTGGACGATTTGGTTGATCGCATAGGGCGCAGCAGGCTTGTCCGGGTTGGCTTTGTTGTAAGCGGCCAGCTCTTCGGTAATCTCAATCAGCCATTCTTCAACTTGGGCCGCTGGCCGCGCATTGAGCGCAGGCATCGAGCCCACCACACCGGCTTTGCATTGGGCGATCACCAATTTTGGATTGCTGATGATGAACAGCGGGCTTCCGATGACGGGGAATGGAAGGTTTTGCAGGATGGAAGGGAGTTGGCGCATGGTTTGTCTATGTTGATTGAAAAATTATTCGAAGGAAATACAGAAGAGGAACACAGAAAGCACAGAAAAATGCATTGAATTTCTTCTGTGTTTTCTGTGCAATTTCTGTGCTTTCTGCGTTACTGCCTGAAATGACTTAAAAAGCCTCAAGCGCCAAAGCCGTGACCGACTCAGCGCCTTCTACGATGCTGTCTCTCACGCCCTGAGCTTTGCTCAACATGTGATCGGCATAGAACTGTGCCGTGGTGATTTTTGCTTGCATGAAAGCGGCATCGTTGCCTGCGGCCAGCTCATCTTCTGCCGCGAGCAGCGAGCGGGCCATTTGCCAGCCTGCAAATACATTGCCAGCGAGCATCAGGTAAGGCACGCTGCCTGCAAAGGCTGCGTTGGGGTTGGATTTGGTATTGGCTGCGATGAAGTCGATCACATCGATCAAGGCCAAACGCGCTGCGGTCAAGCGCTTGAGCACTGCGCGAGCAGCGGTGCTGCTGCGCTTGGCCAATTCGCCTTCAGTTTTTTCGATCTGCGCCACGATAGCTTTGGCAGCTTGGCCGCCATCACGCGAGGTTTTGCGGCCTACCAAATCGTTGGCTTGAATCGCCGTGGTGCCTTCGTAGATCGTGAGGATCTTGGCATCGCGGTAATACTGCGCTGCGCCC
>JAYVJQ010000022.1:0-3993 GCA_043769055.1 Allobrachymonas sp. | reverse complement strand
TGACTCGCGAGGCGATCACCAGATGGAATATTTTGCAGTGCGGGTTTGACTTCTTCGTCCCAGGTCAACATATTGAATGCTCCGATTATGAGAGCAGATGCGCGCGAATGCAATCTTTTTGATAATTCATGCAAGCCTTGCGCAATATTTGCTCGGTGATGTGTTGCACATTTACATCGTTTGGATGCGCATGCTGCACAATTTTTGCACTGACTTTTCGCAGCTATCAATTCAATAGCATCGAAAAATCAGCGCGCGTTTTTACTTTTGACTTATTGGCACGCCTCGCAAGTGGGATCATCGACACCGCAGAACTTGATGTCAGTCGCAGGCGTTGCCGAGAGCTGGGCTTGCGCTGCTGCTGCGGCAGCATCGATGGCGCTGATGGCTGGCTTGCCAGATTGCACCGATGCACTTCTCACACCACTACCACCCACACCGCCGCCAGACGACACCGCATTGAGTTGGCTGGAAGTCACCGTGGATTTCTCCGCATGTGTGGCACCCACAGTGCGCAAGTAGTACGTGGTTTTAAGACCGCGCAACCATGCAAGCTTGTAGGTGTCATCAAGCTTCTTGCCGGATGCGCCTGCCATATAGATATTGAGTGATTGCGCTTGATCGATCCATTTCTGGCGACGCGCAGCAGCTTCAATGATCCACGTGGTATCGACTTCAAACGCGGTGGCATACAGCGCCTTGACTTCTTGCGGCACGCGATCAATCGGGCGCAGCGAGCCATCGTAGTGCTTCAAATCTACGACCATCACATCGTCCCACAACCCGAGGCGCTTCAAATCGCGCACGAGGTAATGGTTGATGATGGTGAACTCACCCGAGAGGTTGGACTTGACCGACAAATTACCAAAGCAAGGCTCGATGCAAGCATCCACGCCGATGATGTTGGAGATCGTGGCGGTTGGTGCAATGGCCACGCAGTTGGAATTGCGCATGCCGTCTTGCGCAATCTTTTTGCGCAAAGCATCCCAATCCAAAGTGCTTGAGCGATCCACCTCCACATAGCCGCCGCGCTCTTTGGCCAGCATGTCCAGCGTGTCGAGTGGCAAGATGCCGCGATCCCACAAGGAATCTTTATAGGAAGCATATTTACCGCGCTCTTTGGCCAGCTCGGTGGAGGCCCAGTAAGCGTAGTAGCAAATCGCTTCCATCGACTCATCGGCAAACTGCACAGCTGCATCGCTGCCATAAGGCGTGCGGATCTCATACAGGCAATCTTGGAATGACATCAGCCCCAAGCCCACAGGGCGGTGGCGCATATTGGAATCACGCGCTTTTTTCACGGCGTAGTAATTGATGTCAATCACGTTGTCCAGCATGCGCATGGCGGTGGTGATGGTTTTGCGGAGCTTGGCATGATCCAGCTCTTTACCATTCGCGCCGTCTTTCAAGTGCTGCACTAGGTTGACCGAGCCGAGGTTGCACACAGCCGTTTCTGTGTCCGACGTGTTGAGCGTGATCTCGGTGCAGAGATTAGACGAATGCACCACGCCCACATGCTGCTGGGGTGAGCGGACATTGCATGCATCTTTGTAAGTGATCCAAGGATGGCCGGTTTCAAACAGCATGGTGAGCATCTTGCGCCACAGATCGGCGGCCTGCACGGTTTTGTGCAGCTTGAGCTTGCCGTCCGCTGCTTTTTGCTCGTAGCCCACATAGGCTTTCTCAAAAGCTGAGCCAAACAAATCATGCAAATCTGGCGCGTCGTGAGGCGAGAACAAAGTCCAATTGCCCTTCTCCATGACGCGGCGCATGAAGAGATCAGGAATCCAGTTGGCTGTGTTCATGTCGTGCGTGCGGCGGCGATCGTCGCCGGTGTTTTTGCGCAGCTCCAAGAACTCTTCAATATCCAAGTGCCAAGTTTCTAGGTAAGTACACACTGCGCCTTTGCGCTTTCCGCCTTGGTTCACAGCCACGGCTGTGTCGTTCACCACTTTGAGGAAAGGCACCACACCTTGCGACTCACCGTTTGTGCCCTTGATGTGCGAGCCCATGGCGCGCACACGCGTCCAGTCGTTGCCCAAGCCGCCGGCAAATTTGGAGAGCAGCGCGTTTTCTTTGATGGATTCGTAGATGCCATCCAAGTGGTCGGGCACGGTGGTGAGGTAGCAGCTAGACAATTGCGAGCGCAGTGTGCCGCTATTGAACAAGGTGGGCGTGCTGCTCATGAAATCGAAGCTGGAGAGTACTTCGTAGAACTCAATGGCGCGTGTTTCGCGGTCGATCTCGTTGAGCGAGAGGCCCATGGCTACACGCATGAAGAAAGCCTGCGGCATTTCAATGCGGGTTTTGCGCACATGCAGGAAGTAGCGGTCATACAGGGTTTGCAAGCCGAGGTAGTCAAACTGCAAATCGCGCTCAGGCTTGAGTGCAGCGCCTAAGCGCTTGAGGTCGAATTGCTCCAGCTTTTCATCGAGCAACTCATTTTCTATGCCTTTGCGGATGAAGGTAGGAAAGTATTCGGCATATTTTTCTGCCATTTCCGCTTGGGTGATCTCTTCGCCCAAAATTTCTTTGCGGATTGTGTGCAGGAGCAGGCGCGAAGTGGCGTAAGTGTAATCAGGCTCTTTCTCGATCATGGTGCGGGCGGCGAGGATGGAGGCTTTGTAGACCTCATCGACTGGCACGCCGTCGTATAAGTTGCGCAGCGTCTCAGCCAAAATCGGCGCTGGGCTCACATCTTTGTTGAGACCAGCGCAGCTCGATTCGATCAAGGCTTTGAGGCCAGCCATATCCAGGGCCACGCGTTTGCCGCCATCGACCACATGCAAAGTAGGCGCAGCCACTGCGGCTTGCGCAGGCGCTTTGGCACGCTCTTGCGTGCGACGCTCACGGTAGAGCACATAGGAGCGAGCTACCTCATGGTGCTCACCGCGCATCAGGCCGAGTTCGACCTGATCTTGCACATCTTCAATATGGAAAGTGCCACCGCCGGGGCGCGAGCGCATCAGGGCGCGCACGACATTGCTGGTGAGTGCATCTACTGCCTCGCGCACGCTGGCCGAAGCTGCGCCTTGCGTGCCATGCACAGCCAAGAAAGCTTTCATCATCGCTACCGCGATCTTGCTGGGCTCAAACGGAACCACCGCTCCGTTGCGGCGAATGATCTGGTAACTGGCATATGGACTGGCGCTTTGCGCTGCTGCACTGGGTGCGCTGGGTGCCATATAAGAGACCGTGGAGCCAGTGGTGTTGGGGTGAGTGGTTGCCGTTTGCATTATTTCCTCGTGGGTAAATTGTCGAACTTGTTTCAGTGCGTCTTCTTGGGTACTTCAAATACGGTTAGATGCTGCCTCTAGCGCTCATCACAACTATGCTCTTTGCTATCAAAATAGCAGCTATTTAAGTTATGCCTCGACACTATATCTAGTGTTTGGTGCTTTGGCAAGACACTATAGGTAGTGTATCGAGCCAAACTGTTGGGTCGCCGAAAAAAACTCTCCAAGACGTAAAAAAACAATACAAAATTTGCTTTCCAGGCATTTGCACATGCATACTTTTGGTGTAGTGTTTTGACCGCGAAATGAGGCTGCCAGGGAGCAAAAGATGCACCACAGCAGCGCCAGACATGGCGCAAAAGCCCGTGGGTGTTGAGCGCTGCTAGCTTGGCCCAATAAAGATGCGGCTTCCAAGGCTTTTTTCAAGCGCAAGCAGCGCCCAGTCTTATGCTGCGCCGCAAGCGGTCAACATCGGTAGCTGGAGCATTGCGCAGACTGTCGCTCAGTTCTTCAAAATTGATAGCACGGGAAAACACTGAAGCGGCCACGCCACAGTTTTTTGCAATCGCGACCAATCAAAGCCTGGGCCCGGGTCGAGTTTGCGCCCGGGAGCCACATGCTCATGCCCCAGAACCTGCGCAATCGGGTAGCGCGTGCGCAAGCTGTGCAGCAGCTCACCTAATTGAGTGTATTGCGCGGCCTCAAAAGTCTCACCCTCCAAGCCTTCGAGTTCAATGCCAATCGAGTAGTCGTTGCA
>JAYVJQ010000021.1:0-3739 GCA_043769055.1 Allobrachymonas sp. | reverse complement strand
CAAGCCAACCATTTCGTCCCATCGCCAAGCCAAGCCTGTCCGACCTTCGCAACGCAGCTCGAAGAAATGGATTGGGGTGAGTGCCATCGCCGCAGCAGTATTCATGGCTGTACCCGCGTACGCGATCGAGTTCGGTCCCGACGGCATGTTCAGCCTGACCGGTTTTGCGGAAGTTCAATTCGGCCGTGCCAACAATCAGTGCCCTGGCATTAGTTGCCAAATAAGTGCTGAAACAGATCGCCAGAAAATATGGGCTGATGCCATTGTGCCTGGGCTCAAACTTTCTTCGCAGGGAACAAACTTTAACCAAGCGCAGTTTTGGTTGTCAGCGAAACACGATCTTGGCAAAGGTTTCAAAATCAAAGGCACTCTCAGTCAAAATTTGCGCGATGGCAAGGTCGATACTCCTGGTTTTTGGCGCGATAAGAACATCGAGTTAAGCCAAGAAGAGTATGGCATTTTGACTTTGGGTCATATGGTTTCGCGCACGTGGATGTTTGCAGATTACCCCTATGGCGGCAACCTGGGTCTTTCCGCAGCGTGGGCCAACAGTGGTGCAGGTTATCGAAATTTGACCAATGCTATTCGTTACACATCCAGAACCCTAGATGTGGCCGGCGGCGACGTGGTGCTCGAGCTGACCTACGATAGAGGCGATACCGCCTTCAAAATCAATAAGCCTCGATTCTTGGAGCTGTGGGCTCACTACGGCAAGGGCGATCTTTCTGTTGATGCGATGTATCAAGACACGCGAAACGGGGTGCCTGCTGCATTTGGCGGTGCTGCCTTCAAAGGTCCTTTTTATAACGTAGCGGCGGATGGCAAACTCGGCAATTCTGGGCAAAGTGTCGCTGTTTTACAAGCCATCTACCAACTGAATAAAAAAGTTGAGATCTCTGCTGCATGGCGGCGTAACAAATGGAGTGGCGCTTATCAAGTCGTAGCACTTGCTGGCCCACCTTTACAGTGGAATTTCCCATTTAACGTTGACTGGTTTGGAACAGATGCTAACGGAGTAGCTCATCCAGGTTATCCAGCACGATCAACAGATATTTCGCTAGGTGCTCGCTATCGCATGGAAAAGTGGACATTTGCCACGGGTGCCGCCTACTTCGGAAAAGCGAGCACGCCAAATCCAGCTGAACGTGGACAGAGCAATTCCGCTCTCGTCAATACCGTCCAGGCGACATATGCCTACGGACACGGCTTTGAATTTTCCGCCTTTGCCGGAATGATTAACTACGGCAAAAAAGGCTTGTCGCCGATATCTTTGCCATCTAACGCGACATTGAATCGCATTGATTCTCGCGCCACAAAAGCCGGCAACTGGTTTGGCGTTGGCGCCAAATACACGTTCTAACTAGCCATCTTCGGGGAACATTCATGAAGTTCAACTCAATTCACGGTTTACCGCAGCGTGCGCTTGCAGTATTGCGCATTGCACTTTTTACCTCAATTACAAGCGTGCTGGTAGCTTGTGGCGGAGGCGGGGTCACATCAACGGCACCATCACCCGATGCAGTCTTCATTAAAGATCGTCGCGCGCTTCCTGCAGAGTATTTGGCTCGCAAGGCTGTGGCCTACTCTCCGTTTCGAACTGCGACCAGCGCGGCAACGCGTGACGCAGAAGTAATTACCGCAGCGATGGTTAAAGAGGATCTGGAATTACTAATTCTGGGAAACTTTAAGCTCATCAGACTATTTGATAGCTCAGACAAGGTTGCCAAGCTTGTACTTGATGTGATTGCCGACAACAATCTTGACATGAAAGTGCAGCTGGGCGCGTATGTTAATTCCTATTTGTACGCTACAAATCCGAATCAAGCAGAAGATATTATCTATGCAAATTTCCGTGAACTTGATCGCACCCGTGATTTGGCGAACAATTCAAAATACAAGAATATCGTCTTGGCCGTGAGTGTCGGGAACGAAACGCTGGTGAGTTGGTCAACTGTTCCAATTGACGCAGAAGATCTAGCGATTTATATCGACTATGTGCGCAAACAAATCAGTCAACCAATCACAACAGATGATAATTTTTTAGCTTATGCGAATCCCGCACCGAAGCCCGTCATTGATCTGATTGATTTTGCAGCAATTCACCTTTACCCCAATATCGATACGCAGTTTCCTGATGGAGATCTTTACTGGGATTGGAAGCAACTTGGGTTTGTAGCAGGTCCTGCGCGTGCCAAAGCGATGATGGATGCAAGCATTATCGAAGTGCGGAAGCAGTATCAATTAGTGCGTCTCTCACTGGATAGCATGGGATTGCAAGCCATGCCGATCGTGATTACAGAAACTGGTTGGAATGCCGTTGACAAAGGCAAGCAGCGATTCCGTGCCCACCCCGTCAATCAAAAGATGTTTTACGAGCGCTTAGAGACGATGCGCGCTGAAGGTCGCGTAGGCTCTGGGCCAGCCAACATCTTCTATTTTGAAGCTTTTGACGAACCATGGAAGCAAGGAGATGACGGATGGGGGCTTTTCAGCGTAACGCGCAAGGCACGCTATGTTGTTCAAAACCTTTACCCAAGCGCACTCTGGGAAAACGCTTCATTGACAGATGCTGATGCCGTTTACTTTTCACCTCCTATTATCAATTCTGCCGTTACGTCAGCACAATACACCCTGTACTCAGATGCAGCAGGCGCCTCGCTCGCTCCAGGCTTGCGAGTAGACGCTTTTGATGGCAACAGCGTTAGTGCACCCGAGACCACAACCGCAACGCCTCCAGAAGGAGCGAAGAGTATCGAAATCACACCACAGCCTAAAGACTATGGCTGGGGTCTGCTATGGAGTCCTGTTGCGGCGGGAGCTACCAATAATTTATCGCAGTTTGCCACAGCGGGTAGTTTGAAACTATGGGTTAAAACTTCATATGCTGGAAAAATTGAAGTCGGCTTGTCAACTTTGACCAATGAAGGAGACACTGAGGAGTCCTTCTTGCAAATTGGTAATGGTGATTATGGCTATTGCAATACTGGTGCTTGGTGTCAAGTCAGCATCCCATTGCAAGCCTTCAAAACCAAGAATCCTAAAATCGATTTCAATTTGGTTGTCAGCCCTTTCAACATTGCTGATCGCTACAGATTCACAGGAAAACCGCTGAGCTCGAACATCACCACGAAACTGAATATTGACGGTATTTACTGGAGTCGGTAAACCGCCATTTGAAGGAGGTGGCGATGCACAGTCACCTCCATTACTACTGCGATCACCACATCCAACAGCAATGATTCGGCATGCGCATTTTTCTGACCGCACAAGGCAGCCCATATCGACTTAGTGAGCTTTCTCCCTCGGCATCAGGCTGTGAAGCGCAAGACAAGCCGATTGTGTGGGTGGATGCGGCGCGTCAGTTTCAATCCATAGAAGGTTTTGGAGGAGCGTTTACTGAAGCAGCCGCTATAAACTGGCTCGCACTGAGTGAGGCTAAACGTGAAGAATTCATCCATGATTATTTTCACGCAGCCGACGGGCATGGATACACGCTTTGTCGTGTCCACATGAACAGTTGCGACTTTAGTCTAGGCAACTATGCGCATGTAGAAGAATCAGACGATGGGGACTTAGAAACCTTCAGTATCGACCGCGATTTGCAAGCGTTGATTCCCTTCATTCAAGCAGCGCAAAAGAAGGCTCAGAACCCCATTAAGCTCTTGGCATCTCCTTGGAGTCCACCCGGTTGGATGAAGAGCAATGGTCAGATGAACCATGGAGGAAAACTTCTAGCGCA
>JAYVJQ010000020.1:0-2858 GCA_043769055.1 Allobrachymonas sp. | reverse complement strand
TCCTCGTCTACAACGCCCGCAAACGCCAAGTCGGCGGCGACACCGCAGACAAATACTTCGCCCGCACCGAGTGCGTGGCCGGCGTGCAAGACATGCGCTTCCAGCAGCTCATGCCCGATGTGCTGCATTGGCTGGGCATCACCAAAATTCACCGCCTCGTCTCGATGAGCAATATGAAGTTCGATGCGATCACGCAAAGTGGCATTGAAGTGGGCGAACGGGTGAATATTCCTGATTCACTCGTTCCTGACGATGCCAAAGTGGAGATGGATGCGAAGATGGCCGCGGGCTACTTCACGCCCACGGCTGTGCCTACTTCAGAGCAACTGAAGACGACCAAGGGGCGTGGACTCAATGAATGACGAAATGACCTCGTTGCTGCGCAACTTGGATGACGCGGCTTTGCCGCATGATTTCAAACCCTGCAAGCGGCTTATCATTTTGTCATTAAGCCGCAAAGCGGCAAAATCATTTCGTCATTAACCATGCAAGAACTGTTTTCCACCGCCACCACCCGCAGCCGCGCGCAAGCCTTGCTCGCATGGGCGCGCGCTGGCAACTCCAAGCATTTCAGCGTACACGACGATGCCTTGCCCAGCATCGCCAGCTTGGTCGCGCAGACCACGTGCAGCCGCTACCCTGATTTAAAAATTCCGTACCACAGCCGCTGGCGACATTTTGAAGCGGGCGGTGTGAATCGCCGTGCATGGCTCGATGAAATGCGCAGCGGCGCGGCCAGCGATCCTGTGACTTTGATCGACCTCGTGGTGGTGAGCGTGCTGCTCGATGCAGGCGCGGGCCCAAGTTGGCAATACAAAGAAGCACGCACCGGTCAAGTACACACCCGCTCCGAGGGGCTGGGCGTGGCCAGTTTTCATGCATTTTGTGGTGGCTTGTTTTCAAGCGATCCTGCGCAACCTTTGCGCGTAGATGCGGGGGGCTTGCAAAGCTTATCTAGCATGAAACTGGCGCAGGCGTTTCAGGTGACAGATAGCAACCCACTCGTCGGCTTAGATGGCCGCGTGAATTTGCTGCGGCGTTTGGGCAAGGCGATGACCGAGCAGCCTGATGTGTTTGGCGCAGAGCCTGCCCGAGTAGGGAATTTATACACTTTTATGCAGTTACCCGGCATAAAACCTGCGCAGAGTGCTACTAAATCAGTAGCGGCTCACGATCTTCTTTCCTTGCTGCTCAGAACCCTCTCCCGCATCTGGCCCTCGGGCAGCGTTTTTGATGGCAAGGCCGTGGGCGATTGCTGGCCACATGCGGCGCTTGGCAAAAGCAGCACGGCGAACGGCTGGATTCCGTTTCACAAACTCTCCCAGTGGCTCACCTATTCGCTGCTCGAACCTTTCGAGTGGAGCGGCGTACAGGTCAGTGGCTTGGATAGCCTCACCGGCCTTCCAGAATACCGCAATGGCGGCTTATTGCTCGATGGTGGCGCGCTGCAATTAAAAAACGCTGAGGCAGCAAAATATGCGCATCAACCGCATGAAGAATTCATCGTCGAATGGCGCGCGCTCACCGTGGCCTTGCTCGATGAACTCGCCCCACTCGTGCGAAATGCTTTAGGCAAAACCGCGCAAGAGATGCCACTGGCCTGTATCCTAGAGGGTGGCACCTGGGCTGCTGGCCGCGTGCTGGCGCAAAACTTGCGAGCAGGCACACCACCTTTGCAGATTGAATCCGACGGAACAATTTTTTAAACTTCTCTACAAAAACTTCATGGCAACCACCAACACCCGCAACTGCTTCGTCGTCAACCATCCGCTGGTGCAGCACAAGCTCACCCTGATGCGCAAAAAAGATGCCTCCACCAACACCTTTCGCCGCCTGCTGCGCGAGCTGGCCGCGCTCATGGCCTATGAAGTCACCGCCGATATGCCGCTGAGCGACATAGAAATCGAAACACCGATGGAGAGCATGCTGAGCCCGGTGATGGACGGAAAAA
This sequence comes from Allobrachymonas sp., assembly GCA_043769055.1. GTDB lineage: Bacteria > Pseudomonadota > Gammaproteobacteria > Burkholderiales > Burkholderiaceae_C > JANMDU01. Next base: position 907 of record JAYVJQ010000020.1, on the reverse strand, counting down.
AGCTCGTCTTCGTGAGCATCTTGCGTGCAGGCACGGGCTTGCTCGATGGCATGCTCGATGTGGTGCCCGGCGCGCGCGTGGGGCATATTGGCCTGTACCGCGATCCGAAAACGCTCACCGCCGTGGAATACTATTTCAAAATGCCTCAAGAGATGCACGAGCGCCACGTAATCGTGGTCGACCCCATGCTGGCCACCGGCAATTCAGCCGTTGCTGCTGTGGATCGCCTCAAAGAACTCAGCCCCAAAAGCATCAAATTCGTCTGCTTAGTCGGCTGCCCCGAAGGCGTATCCGCCATGCAAAAAGCTCACCCCGATGTGGCCATCTACGCTGCTGCAATAGACCGCCAACTCAACGACCACGGCTATATCTTGCCAGGCTTGGGCGATGCTGGGGATCGGATTTTTGGAACGAAATGAAGACTGGGATGCATAACTCAGGAACACAGAAAGCACAGAAATTACACAGAATTCACAGAAAAAATTCAAAATAATTTCGGTTTTCTTTCTGTGTTTTCTGTGTAATTTCTGTGCTTTCTGTGTTCCGCATTTCGATCCCGTATTTTTGTATTTTTCAACCAGGAGAAAACCATGAGCATCACCCGTAGAACCACCCTCACGCTGGCAGCTGTAGCCGCGCTTGCCGCGCCTGGCATAGCCTCAGCGCAAGCAAAGATGAAAGTTGCGGCGATTTATACCGTGCCGTTTGAGCAGCAGTGGGTCAGCCGCATTCACAAAGCCCTCAAAGCCGCCGAGGCGCGTGGCGAGATTGAATACAAAGCCTCGGAGAACGTAGCCAATGCCGATTACGAGCGCGTGATGCGCGAGTATGCAAAAGGCGGCAATCAATTCATCGTGGGCGAATCGTTTGCAGTGGAAGCCGCGGCGCGCAAGGTGGCCAAAGATTT
>JAYVJQ010000019.1:0-2635 GCA_043769055.1 Allobrachymonas sp. | reverse complement strand
CCGCGCACATTGACTGGCAGCATCGCAGAGAGGCGAGTCAGCATTTCCTTGGCCGCTTTGTTGGTAAACGTCACGGCCATCACGCCACCGGGCGAGATTTGCCTGGTTTGCATCAGCCACGCAATGCGCGTGGTCAGCACGCGAGTTTTGCCCGAGCCCGCACCCGCCAAAATCAGCGCATGCTCAGCAGGCAGCGTAACAGCGGCAAACTGCTCGGGGTTGAGGTTGTTCAAGATCGGCAATTGAGCCGCTGTGCCAGATTGCACTTCATCAGAGGATTCAAATAACATCCACTGATTGTCGCTTTTTTACGTGCTTTAACGCAGTTTGGAGAGGCGATCTTTCGCAGCGACTGCCGCTTCCGATTGCGGATAGACCTTGATCAAATCTTCCAGTGTTTTGCGGGCGGCGGGAATGGTTTTGAGTTCGATTTGGCTATTGGCCAAGCCCAGAGCGGCTTCAGGGGCTTTGGGGTGATCGGGTGATAGTGCGATCAGGTTGCGGAAATGCACCACGGCTTCTTTGTAATCCTTGGTGGCATATTCGGCATTACCCAACCAAAACATCGCAGAGGCGTTGTAACCGCTTTGTGGATAGCGCTTGAGAAAATCTGCAAAAGCCGTGGCTGCAGCGGCGTAATCGGGCTTGCGAAATTGCGCAAAGGCATTGTCGTAATCGCGTTTTTCTGCGGGTTCTGCATTGAATTCTTTGCCATCCAGACTCACTTTTACAGGCTCGAAGCGGCGCAAGCGATCATCGACCCCTTGGGCCATATCTTTTTGACGGCGCTGCATCTCAACCAACTCGCGCATCAGCTGCTCATCTTGACCGCGCAGGCGGGCCAGCTCGGTGCGCAGAGCTTCGATTTGATTTTGCAAATCGAGCAGACTGCGGCGCAAAGTGGCGTTGCTCTCTTCAGTGGCCTTGAGCTGAGTCTCATAAGCGCGTTTGAGTTCGGCGTTTTGCGCATCAGCAGCTCGGGCGTTTTGATCGACGCGGGTGCGCAGCTCTAAAATCGCTTTGCGGGCCTCTTCATCATCAAACAAGCCCGCGTGTGCAGGTTGCAACACAAAAATCAAAGCAAAAACAGCAAGTAGCCGGCATGGAATATGCACAGTGTGCTTCCAAAATGATAGTAAATACAAACTCATAGCTTGATCATATACCGAGCGGTGCTGCCTGAATCAGCGGTAATTTAATTCAGCGCGGCGATTCTTGGCAAACGCTTCTTCGCTGTTGGCTGGATCGCTGGGTTTTTCTTTACCAAAGCTGACTGCTTCGACCTGCGCATCGGCTACACCCAACAAAGCGAGCGAGCGGCGCACGGCCTCGGCGCGCTTTTGGCCGAGTGCCAAGTTGTACTCCCGCCCGCCGCGCTCATCGGTGTGGCCTTCAATGGCCATTTTGCGGCCTTTGTTGGCGCTCAAAAAACGTGCATGCGCATCGACCGCGCCTTGGTATTCTGGTTTGATCACATAGCTGTCGTAATCAAACAAAATGACTTTGGCCACACCTGCTGGCCCAGCGGTATCACCCCCTACTGCAGCCACATTCACTGGCTCGACCGCGCGCTGGCTCACCGCAGTTTGTGTACTGACCGGGGGCATGACTTGTACTGCCATGGGTGGCGAAACGGATACGCCCTTGGCATCACTGACCTGCGCTTCGTCTAGCTTGACACCAGATGAGCAAGCTGCCAGCACGCAAGCAACGCTGAGTGCTATTAAAAACGAAGCGATTCGGTGTTTCACCTGCATACTAAACTCCTTGAGTGTTGTCATCAAAAAAATCATTTGCCCCATTGCGGTTCACGAATATCGCCGCCTTGAGCAGATAGCCGTGCTTTGATGCGGCCATCCAGCGTGGTGGTCATCAGCGCCTCGCGCCCTGTTTGACGTGTGGCGTACAAAATCACTTTGCTATTGGGCGCGAAGCTGGGGCGCTCATCGGCGCTGGTGTCTGTCACGGCCAAGGCCGATATTCCACCTTGCCCACCCAGCTCCATCACATGCAGCTTGAACTCGCCAGAGACGCGTGAAATGTAGGCCAGTCGCTTGCCATCAGGGCTCACGGCGGGAGAGATGTTGTAGTTGCCGCTGAAGCTCACGCGCTCGGCGCGGCCTGCACTCTCTCCACCCGAGGGCATGCGGTAGATTTGCGGCGCGCCGCCCCGGTCGCTCACAAAGTAAATATTTTTGCCATCGGGCGAATACACCGGCTCGGTGTCGATTCCGCCTGATTGCGAGAGACGGCGTGGCTCGGCGCTGCCTGCGCTGTCCATCGCATAAATTTGCGAATTGCCATCGCGGCTGAGCGTAATTGAAATCGTTTTACCATCGGGCGACCAAGCTGGTGCGCTGTTGGAGCCTCTGAAATTGGCCAGCAAGCGGCGTTTGCCTGAGCCCACTTCATGCACATACACCACCGGCTTGCGCGATTCAAACGACACATAAGCTAGCTGCGTTCCCGTGGGCGACCAGCTTGCCGAGATGATCGGCTCGGGGCTGGCCAAGGCGCTTTGCGCGCCCTCGCCATCTGAATCGGCAATCCATAAGTGATGCCGCTGATTCGGGCCTTGCCCATTTTTCGTCACATACGCAATGCGGCTGGAGAAATAGCCTTTCTCGCCAGTGAG
>JAYVJQ010000018.1:0-5976 GCA_043769055.1 Allobrachymonas sp. | reverse complement strand
GAGTACGAGATTCTTGCCAATCTCATGCGGGATCCTGGCCTGAGTCAGCAAGCGTTGGCATCGCGGTGCTTTACAGCGAAGAGCCATATCAGCATGCTTTTGACCCATATGCAAGAGCGTGGCTGGTTGCGCCGCGAAAGCGATCCAACGGATGCAAGAGCGAAACGTTTGTACCTTGAGTCCGATGGCCTCGCGATGGCGCAGCGCGGCAAAAAAGCACAAGCACGCGTCGTGAAAATCATGGCCCAGGCCATTTCGCCCAAACAAATGGAGCAAGTCCATCAGGCCATGTTGGCTGTTATTACTGCACTCGAGTCGCACTTGCGATAATCCTACTATGCGCAAAATCTGGCTTTTCTTCTCTCAAGCTGTCACCGTCTTATTGGCAGCGTATTTCGTGGTCGCCACGCTCAAACCTGAGTGGCTGGGGCGCGCACCGCGCCTGCTGAGCACTTCAGGTGTGGTCGGCACTGTGCCGGTGCTCGAAGCGCCCGCTGCAAATTCAGCTGCAGCGCCCGCAGGCAGTTACAGGGCTGCAGCCCAAAAAGCATCAGCTGCGGTGGTGAGTATTGCCACCGCCAAAGCCGCACCTAAGAACGAGCGCACGCAAGACCCGTGGTTTCGCTTCTTCTTTGGCGATCGCGGCCAAGAGCAGCCGCAAAATGGCTTGGGTTCGGGTGTGATCGTCAGCCCTGATGGCTACATCTTGACCAACAACCATGTGATCGAAGGCGCGGACGAGATTGAAGTGACTTTGAACGATGCACGCAAAGCCAAAGCCAAAGTGATTGGCACCGACCCGGATACTGATTTAGCCGTGCTCAAAATTGATCTCGACAAACTTCCCGTGATCACTTTGGGCAGCGCAGAGAGCATGCAAGTGGGCGACCAAGTGCTGGCTATTGGCAACCCATTTGGTTTGGGCCAAACCGTGTCCGCCGGCATCGTGAGTGCGCTGGGTCGCAACCAGTTGGGCATCAACACCTTTGAAAACTTCATCCAAACCGATGCAGCGATTAACCCTGGCAATTCAGGGGGCGCATTGGTCGATGTAAGCGGCAATTTGCTAGGCATCAACACCGCGATTTACAGCCGCTCTGGCGGCAATATGGGTATTGGATTTGCTATACCAGTCTCAACCGCCCGGCTGGTGTTGGACGGCCTCGTGAAAGACGGCCAAGTCACACGCGGCTGGATCGGCGTTGAGCCGCAAGAGTTAACAGCTGAACTGGCCGAAACCTTCAATCTCAAAACCAACAACGGCGCATTGCAAGGCGTGATCATCACCGGCGTGTTGCAAAACGGGCCAGCGGCCAAAGCAGGCATCCAGCCTGGCGACGTGATCACTGCGGTTGCAGCCAAGCCCGTGGCCAATGTGCCAGAGTTGCTGGCCAACGTGGCCGCCATCAAACCCGGCACAAGCACCAAATTCAGCATGCGCAGAGCAGAGAAATCGCTGGAGCTGGAGGTCACGCCTGCGCCTAGGCCGAAGCGGCCGGTTCAGCAGCGCTGATTCAAGGCTGAGCCATGAGATTCACAAAAGGCTTGGTGCTCTTCCAGCGATACGCACCAAAGTCGCGCTGATCCGTGGTGAGGATGCGGCCATGGCCTAAATGCTCTGCCAGCAAGACCAAAGAGGCATCAGCCAAATCCATGGGTAGCTTGGCGTATTTTTTCATCAGTACTGGGATTTTGCGGGCTGGCTCGCTGGGGATATCCCAAACCAAGATGCTGCCGTGCGTGATCTCTTGCATGAAATCTTGCTTTGCTGTGTCGCTCAATCGATCTGCTAGCAAATGGCAGGTTTCTGTGATCACAGGCCATGTTGTTATCCAACCTTCTCGCGCACTGTCAACCCAGCGTTTTGCTGCTGTATGGTGCTCATCGCGTCGATCGGCTAATGCAAAAAAATAGCCGGTATCAATCGCGATCATTTGCGCAATTTTTTCTGTGATGCGGCTGTCGTACTCGGTTTGGCAGGGTTCAACGGGAATTTTTTGTCTAACGCCTCTGCATAAGCCTGTTTGTAATTCACAGACAAGTTCGCATCGCCTAAATCATATTTTCCAATGTGTTTGCTGAAATATTTAAGCACAGGCTCATCGGGCTTGGCATGCTGCTTGTACAGCGCATCAATGCCCTTGCGCAACACCTCGCTGGTGGACGCACCTAGACGTATCACCAAGTATTCAAGTTGCTGGGCAGTGCTAGGTTCTAAGCGGGCAGTGATACGCATGGCGGACTCCTGATTTGTCTGACATTGTATGACAAATCAAGGGTTCTCGTATATTTGACCCACCCTACTCAAGCGTTCAACTCATCCGCCCGCACTTGCGCCGCTGCAAAATCCAAATCGCCCGAGTAGATCGCGCGGCCGCAAATCACGCCCTCAATACCTTCGTGCTCGACTGCGCAGAGTTTTTCAATGTCTTGCATATTGCTCAAACCACCGGAGGCGATGACGGGGATGGTGCTGGCCCCGGCTAGTTTGACGGTGGCTTCGATATTGATGCCACTCAGCATTCCATCGCGGCCAATGTCGGTGTAGATGATGGACTCGACACCGTAGTCTTCGTATTTTTTGGCCAGATCGGTCACGTCGTGGCCGGTGAGTTTGCTCCAGCCGTCGGTGGCGACTTTGCCGTCTTTTGCGTCTAGGCCGACGATGATGTGGCCGCCAAATGCGGTGCAGGCATCTTGCAGGAAGCCGGGGCTTTTGATGGCGGCTGTGCCGATGATGACGTACTCTAAGCCCGCATCAATGTAGCGCTCAATCGTGTCTAAATCGCGAATGCCACCGCCGAGCTGCACGGGGATGGGATCGTTGCCTGCATCGGTATGCGCTTTGATGGCTTTTAAGATGCCTTTGACGGCGGCGAGGTTTTGCGGCTTGCCGGCGAATGCACCATTGAGGTCGACGAGATGCAAGCGGCGCGCGCCGGCATCGATCCAGCGCTGTGCCATCTCTACAGGATCGCCGAAGATGGTGGATTGCTCCATATCGCCTTGCTTGAGGCGCACGGCCTGGCCGTCTTTGAGGTCAATGGCGGGGATGAGGATCATGGGTTAAATACCGAAATGCAAAAGCCAAATACGGAACGCAGAAGACGCAGAAATTACGCAGAAGACACAGAAAAAATACAGTTGATTTTTTGCGTTCGTACGATAAAAATTGCTTTCAAGCGCTCAGTGATATGGAGCTTAGGGTTTCCAAGTTAGAAAGTTTTTGTAGAGCTGAAGGCCTTGGGCGGCACTTTTCTCGGGGTGGAATTGCGTGGCGAAAATGTTATCTCTTGCCAACGCCGCTGTAAAGAGGCTGCCGTAATCGGCTTCGCCTGCGCTGTGTGCTTTGTGTGCAGGCTTGGCGTAGAAACTGTGGACGAAATAGAACCAGCTTTGATCTTCCACGCCTGCATAAATCGGATGCGGCAGAGTGTGATGCACGCGATTCCAGCCCATTTGGGGCACTTTGAAGCGGCTGCCATCCGCCTGCAAGCGGCCTTGCAGCTCAAATTTATGTACTTGACCGGGGATGAGGCCCAAGCCGGGTGTGTTTTGCTCATCAGAATGATCGAGCAGCATTTGCATGCCCACACACACGCCAAACATCGGTTTGTTGGCTGCAACTTCGAGCACGGCTTCTTGCAGCCCCGAGTCGCGCAAGCAAGCCATGCAATCGCGCATAGCGCCTTGGCCGGGGAGCACAATGCGTTCGGCGGCTCGCACCTCTTCGGGCCGCTGCGTGATGATGACCTCAAAACCGGAGCCTTGCGCCGATGCTTTGACCGCATTTGCTACGGAGCGCAGATTACCCATGCCGTAATCGACGACTGCGACTGTTTTCATTATGAATTTTGATACTATGAATTTAATAGCACTTTACGCATATTCCATGCCGGCTAAGTGCTCAAAATGCTTTAAAAACAGCTTATAAACTGCCCTTGGTGGACGGAATCACACCTGCGCTGCGTGGATCGAGTGTGAGCGCTGCGCGCACGGCGCGTGCAAAGGCTTTGAAGATGGTCTCAGCCTGGTGATGCGCGTTGTCGCCCTTCAAATTGTCAATGTGCAGCGTGCATTGCGCATGGTTCACAAAGCCTTGGAAGAATTCATAAGCCAGCTGCGTATCAAAGCCGCCAATCGCGCCACTTTTGAAATCCACATCCATGTGCAAACCGGGGCGGCCAGAAAAATCTACCACCACGCGGGAGAGCGCTTCATCCAGCGGCACATAAGCATGCCCATAGCGCCAAATGCCCGCTTTATCGCCAACAGCCTGCGCCACCGCTTGGCCGAGCGTGATGCCCACATCTTCCACCGTGTGATGCCCATCAATATGCAAATCGCCTTGGGCATTGATCGTCAAATCAATCAGCCCGTGGCGCGCGATTTGATCGAGCATGTGGTCAAAAAAACCAATGCCGGTATGCAAATCCGCCTTGCCTGTGCCGTCTATGTTGACGGAGACGGTGATCTGGGTTTCTTTGGTGTTTCGGGTGACTGTGGCGGTGCGCATGCTTGTATTGTCGCAGGTTGAAGTGGTTGAATTAGGTGATGTCTTGCCACGGGTTGAACAGCTCGCAGCCCGTATCTTCAAAATGTTGGATGTTGCGAGTTACTAGCGTGAGACCATGCGTGATCGCTGCGGAAGCAATGAGAATATCCATATCATCTTGCCTGCGGCCGAGCAGCTCCAACTCACGTTTCAAGCGGCCATACTCGCGCCATGTGGGCATGTCCACCGACAAAATCCGCGCACCAAACTCACCGACCGTGTTGTCAAGCCAGCTTTGCATAAAGCGTTTCTTAACGCCGAGCGGCATCCTTTGCACGCCGTATTCCAGCTCGCCCACACTGACCCCAGAAAGCACGCATTGCTTGAGATTCGCAGTGAGCCAAGAATACACACCCTCATGAGGCGCAAGCCGCGACAGCTCTGAGATGACATTCGTGTCAAGCAGCCACTTAAAATTTGTGTCAAGAGCCATGCTCATTCATCGAACGAAACCATGTTCTCTGGTCTGCGATTCCAACGTGGGGGCAGCTCCAAATCAGGCCCAGGGGGGATGTCTCTCAACGCGAGAAGGTGTTCCTCAAAAGTTTTGGCTTTATGTCGCGCAGGCGGTGTATTGGCCGCCTCAATCGGCACAATTTGCACCACTGGCTTGCCATGCCGCGTCACCACCTGCGGGCCTTGCGCGAGTGCGGCTTCAATCAATTCGCTGAAGCGATTTTTGGCTTCTTGCACTTGCCAGACCGATTGCAAGGCGGGGTCATCGGGCTGAGTATTGGGGTAGAGAATGGCTGCGGGCATGATAACCCTCCTAGAATCTAGCTAGAATTATAGACCGAATTCCAAAATCAGGCCAGATTCTTCAGTGCAGCCAGCATTGCCTCATTTTCCTGCGGCGTGCCCACGGTGAGCCGCAGGCAGTTTTTCAACAGGGGGTGCATCTTAGAAATGTCCTTCACCAAAATGCCCTGCCCCTTGAGATGGGCAAATGCAGCATCAGCATCTTGCATGCGCACGAGGATCATGTTGGCATCCGATTTGTAGGCATGCATCCCCGAGAGTTGATTAATTGCTTCTAAAAGCATAGCGCGCTGCGCAATAATCTCGCCGGCTTGGAGCTTAAAAGCCTCTGAATTCTCTAGTGCGAAGAGCGCACACTCTGCATTCAATACGCTGATGTTGTAGGGCGGGCGCAGCTTGTCCACTTCGTCGATCAACGCCTTCGGGCCCGTCATGTAGCCCAAGCGCACACCGGCCAAGCCGAATTTGCTGAGCGTGCGCATGAGCAGCACATTGGCATTCGCATCTGGCGCAGCTTTGATCTCATCCATCCAGCTAGAAGACGAAAACGGCTGATACGCCTCATCCATCACCACCAAGCCACCATAGGCCGCGCAAGCCGCAATGATCTTGCGGATCACGACAGCATCCCAAAGATTAGCCGTAGGATTGTTGGGGTACGC
>JAYVJQ010000017.1:0-7490 GCA_043769055.1 Allobrachymonas sp. | reverse complement strand
TCCAGCAGCACATCATGCGCTGCCAAAAGTGGGCACAGCACATTCGCGATGCGATCCTCGTAATCCTCGGGCTGCGCCTTGGGATACAAATTCCTATTCAAATTGCGATCACCCATGCGCTGCCGCTTGCTGTAAGCCAATGGGTTGGTGATGGGCACTAAGGTGACCGATCCGCGCTTGAGCTGCAACGCGCCAGAGCGAATTTCTGCAACGACACGCTCGATGCCCACCGTGCCAGCAATCTCATTGCCATGCACAGCACCTAGCACGATCAATTTCGGCCCTGGCGACAACGCAACAAAAGCTTGCGGCTGCAGTATCTGGGTATCCAAAATCATCTCATTTATTTTAGGGTCTTAAGTCGCTGCCCCACAAGGTCAGTCGATTGGTTGAAGCGATCACAGGATCGTTGGGTTCGGCGCATCGCCATAAACCTGCTGCGGGTCAAACGTCTTTTCGGTCTCTACAAATCGCAGCGTGGCAGTGGATGCGTCAATCGTGCGATAAAAGCAGCTGCGATACCCTACGTGACAGCTCGCCGGCGGGCTGTGCTCGCCCGGCTGCAATTGGACGCGAATCCACACAGCGTCTTGATCATCATCAATGCGCATCTCCACCACGCGCTGAACCAAACCGCTGGTCGCGCCCTTATGCCAAAGCACCTGCCTGCTACGACTGAAGTAATGCGCCTCCTGCGTTTGAATGGTTTTCTCCAGAGCTTCAGAGTTCATGTAGCCCACCATTAGCAACTCGCCCGTGGTTGCATCTGTTGTGACGCAGGTGATCAAGCCTTGCGCATCAAACTTAGGCGCTAGTTGATCGCCCTCTTCTACTTGCTCAATGCTTGTTCGAGGGGAAAAATGAATATGTTGGCTCATTTTTGAGCTCCTAGAAAGAGTGTCCGTGCGGATTGAAAATTGATTAAGGAAGAAACCACAGGCGCTCCAATCAAGGGGTTTTCAAACGCAATGGTTGACGCCCGGGTATTGGCGGGTAGGCAAACTCGTCAACCACGCAGCCGCCCAGCAAATATCAGTGATCGTCCAAAATCACCGACACCAAAGCCGCGCTGCTCACCTGCATGCCCAACTTGAGTGTGTCGAGCAACTTGAGGCTGCGTGCATCCAGCACGTGCATGTGCTCCTGCCGCGCGTCGGTAAGCACCACGCGACCAGCGGCTACAGCCAAACGCGGCGCAGGCATATCTTTTTTCACACCAAGGGCTTCAGTCCAAGCAGGTATCACGCTGATTTGCTGCTCGATTTTTCCGGCATGCGTGTCTAAGCGATGCAAGCGCCCATCGTCCGTTAATGCAAAAGCGTAGCGCGGCTCGGCGCGATCCCAAGCGAAGTGCAGGCGTTTGCCGCCCAGATCCATCGGCTTCATGCCCATATCGCGCGCGTCAATTACCGCCAAACCATTGGGCCCAAAATCACCCAGCAATTGTGGCTGCGCGGGCGACACCAGCATATTGCGCACCAATTGCTCAGGCGGCGTACCTGCGGGATAGTTCACCGTTGAGAAGCTGCTCTGCGCTTCATTGAATACAACCAAATGCGCCGCACACGCAAAGAAATGCATGCCTTTGAAATAAGCATCGCCGTGCTGGCGCGGGCAATCGGGCCCAGCAGTGACCACCTGCCCATTGCTCTCCACCAGATTCACTCCTAACGGCAAAGTGCCTTCTGGCGCAGGGCGCGAGACCAAGAGCCGTCCGCGTTGCGCCAGCGGCACCGCAATACCATGGTGCGGCTTGCCTGAATTGATCTCAGAAGTTGGCGCGTCTGTTTTAGCGGCGTTGGGTTGAAACACCCGCACCACACCATCGCCATCAAAAAACACCGCCACGCGCGCATTACCTGCGCCCTCGCCTGCATTGGCATGCGAGGGGCGAGGGCCGACGACCAAGGGTGAGGACAGCTCGGGTGCTTTGGCCATCCAGTGCTTGTGATCGCCATGGTCTTCCTCGCGCATACCAGTGTGCAAGGTGCGCACTGCACCGGGCTCACGGCTGACCAGCAACCATTCATGCGGATGCCTACCCGGCCTGATGGAAGACTCCGAATTGAGCTTGAATTCTTTGACTAACTCATCCTCGCCCACATCCATCACCCGCGCTACAGGTGCGCCGCCGACAGTACCCACCAGCACAGCACGCCACAAACGCGCTTCATTTTTATCTTTGCCCGGTGTGGATGCACAGCCAGAAAGAGTGAGCACGAGACTTGCGGCAAGTGCAACAAGGAGGGGATGTTGAGGCAAATAAATTGTCATGGTTTTAGGTCTCAAGTTGAGTACAAAGAAAAGAATGGAGAAATCAAGCGGCTTGTATCGTTCGCTCGGCCTCGGCCACACACTGGCGCAGGCCATCGAGCAACACATCTTTGGGCAAATCTCGCCCGATAAACACCATCTTGGATTCGCGAATATCGCCGCTTTTCCAAAGCGCTCCGGCATCAGCGCCCATGAGCATATGCACGCCTTGAAATACGATGCGGCGATCCTCGCCTGCAACGCTCAGGACACCCTTGTAGCGCATCATTTTTGTGCCATAGACCTGAACAATCGCACTCAAAAAATCTTCGCTCTTGACCAAATCAAGAGGGCGGCTTTCACGGAATACAAAAGAAGTCACATCTTCATCGTGCTCATGGCTCACATCTTCAAGAAATTCTGGCTCGATCTCTAAAATCGCGGTTAGATTAAAGCCACGAATATCCAAAATATCCTCAACAGTAGCGCGCCCGTGGTGGGCTTGCGAAATTTTGGCGCGTGGGTTGATCTGAATCAGGCGCTTGCGCAGCGCATCTACTTCGGCAGGCTCTACTAAGTCTGTCTTGGTGAGCAGGATCCGATCCGCAAAACCAACCTGCTCTTGCGCCTCATGGTGCTCCACCAACTGCTCAGGCGCATGCTTGGCATCCACCATGGTGATGATCGCATCGAGCAGATAGGTTTGCACGACCTCCTCATCCACAAAAAAAGTCTGCGCCACCGGGGCAGGATCAGCAAGCCCAGTGGTTTCTATCACCACGCGATCAAACGATAATTTGCCCGCTTTGCGTTTATTCGCCAGCTCGCCCAGAATACGCACCAAATCTCCGCGCACCGTGCAGCAAATGCAGCCATTGTTCATCTCAATGATCTGCTCATCACGATCTTGCACGAGCAATTCGTTATCAATCCCAGCTTCGCCAAATTCGTTTTCGATCACGGCAATGCGGTGGCCATGATCAGCTTTGAGAATGTGGTTGAGCAGCGTAGTTTTCCCACTGCCCAGAAAGCCGGTGAGGATGGTGACGGGGATAAGTTGTGATGTCATAGAAATTACTCCTGATAAAAAAATTTATGCCATGCCGCAAACTGGCGGGTGCAATGTGAGCGCCAAATCAATGCGGCCTGCATGCTCAAACTCAAGCCTCAAAGGTACTTCTTGGCCTTCAACCATCTCGCCCCGAAACTCCAGCAACATCATGTGGAGCCCCCCAGGTCGCAACTGAACTGAGCCCAAAGCAGGAATCACCAGCGGCTCAAAAGGCATGGTTCTCAGCTCTCGGTGGCTGTGTGAGGCATCATGGATTCGGGGCAGCAGAGATCGTGGTGTCTCTACGGCCAGCAAGCGATCATCAACAGCGCCCACGTTGCGCAGCTCCATGAATACAGCGCCTGCATCAAACAGTTTCATCGCTGGGCGCGCAAACGCTGAAGCGACCTGAATATCGCCCGCTTGGCCGCTGGCCATCGGATAGTTTTCTTGCATATCGGCTTCATGCGGCGCGCTGCGCACGCGCTCGCCTGAGCGATAGGCCAAGCTCTCAATCGGCCTGTTGCCCACCAAGTGCTCCTGCACGACTTGCTGGATGCGCTCTGGCGTGAGCTCGCCATACCAAATGTTGTCGGGCTGCACAGCGCACACAGGTGCAAAGTTGCAGGGATGCAAGCAAGCCGTGCGCACGGCGATCACGCGCTGTGCACCCGCTTTGTCTAACCCAGCAGCTTGCAGGCCGCGATTGAGTGCGTCATACACAGCCCAGCCGCCCGCCATGGCGCAGCGCGGGCCTAAGCACAACTGCACTTGGCGAGCATATTCAGGGATGCGGAAAAAGCCCTGCCGGTTGCGCAAGGCTTGGTGCGTCTGCTGGACATCTTCCCCATTTTTTGCCGCCGAAATGCTCTCACGCAGGCTTTGCGCAAACGAGTCGGTGGCCTCCAGCTCAGGGCCGATCACCACTTGCATGTCAATCTTGTGCTCAGCCTTCCAAAACGAGAGGTAGCGCGGTAGCCAGCGCTTGACGTTGCGGTCAAATGGCGCAAACGCTGGCACAACCACCACGCGCCGCAAACCTTGCCCAGCCAATTCAAGCAGCCGCTCACCCAAGCTAGGCGTGGTCATCTCCAAAAACGCCGTCTCAACACGTGCAGCAGCCCCTTGCGCCACCAATTGGCTAGCGAGCCGATCAAACAATACCTCTTGCTCACCGCGCGGCATACCGCGTCCAAACAGAATCACCGTCTCTGGCATAGGCTCAGAATCGGAATCAGTGTGCAAATTGTCAGCAGTGGGCACGGTGCGATCAAATGAGGGGGACAACATAGGACTTGGTTCTTTCGTTGAATGCAATATCAATGCGTTTGCTTGGCACACCGAAGCAATTCGCTAGGGCTCGCTCAGTGAGCATGTGCTCGGTGGGCCCTAGCTCAAAAGACAATCCCGGTGACATCAGCAAGGTGTGCGATGCCACCGACAAAGCGTGCTGCGGTTGATGCGTTGAGAAGATCACCAGCTTTTTCATCTCAGTGGCTAGGCGGCTGATCAGCGCCAGCAATTGCGCCTGGTGATGCAAATCCATCGCGGCCATCGGCTCATCAAGCACCAACACATCCGCCGATTGCGCCAGCGCCCTCGCAACCAACACCCTCTGACGCTCACCGCTCGACAAAACCGTAAAAGTGCGCTGCGCAAGAGATTCCAGCTCGCACCAACGGATCGCTTGCGCAATAACTTCATGATCTTTTGCGCTAATGCCGCCAAACAAGCCCGCTTGCGAACCGCGCCCCATGGCCACCACTTGGCTCACGCTGTAAGGCGCATTCAGTTCGCTGGCCTGCGGCACATATCCCACCGTTACCGCGCAATCGATGTGCCCTCGCGTCGGAATTTGAAGCTTTGCACAGCAAAGCAGCAAAGTGGTTTTTCCAACGCCATTGGGGCCCAGCAAGGCAAGAATCTGCCCCCGTTCCAGCGCTAAATTTACATTCTCAAACAGCACGCGCTCCGCGTAGGCAAAGCCCAAACCACGAGTTGATAAGAGCGGAGATGGCACGGGCGTCATCTCAATGACCGCTCAGCACCAGTTGGCGCTTGAGCAACCATGCAAACAAAGGCGCGCCTGCAATGGCGGTGACTGCACCTAAAGGAATCTCAGCTGAGCTCATGCTGCGGCACAACGTATCCACCACCAGCAAAACCGCTGCCCCGCTCAGAGCCGATGCAGGCAACAGGAGCCGCATGCTGCTGCCCACCAGCATGCGCGCGATATGCGGCACCACCAGCCCCACCCAAGCCACCAGCCCCCCGCAAGCCACCACCGCCGAGCAAATCAATGCCGTAGCCACCAGAGCCAATAGGCGTAATCGCATAGGCGATATGCCCAAGCTTTGCGCCTCAGTATCGCCACTGGCCAACACATCCAATCTGCCCGCCAAGGCCCACAGCAGCAACACGGCAGGTACCACGCACAAAAGTGCCAAAGTCACTTTGGCAGGGCTTGCGGTAGATAAGCTACCCATCAGCCAGAACACAAGATTAGGCAATTGCCGCTCCGGATCCGCAAGGTATTGCAACAACGCGATCACCGCCGTAAACAGCGAGCTCACCACCACGCCCGACAACACCAGCGAAAGCACCGTTACTTGCCCCTGAACCCTGGCCAGCCACAGCACGCAGGCCATCGCCAGCATGCCGCCCACAAAGGCTGAAGCCACAACATAAAAAGGCGTGGCGGCTAACAGAAGCGCTAAAGTGCCTCCCGCGCCCGCACCCGCGAGCAGCCCCACATTTTGTGGCCCGCCCAAAGGATTGCGCAGCACACACTGCAACACCGCGCCCGCCACACCTAGCCCACCGCCCAACACCACCGCGAGCAAAGCACGCGGCAGCCGCAGGCTACCCAGCACGGTATAAGCCGTGGCCGTTTCACTGTTCACACCCACTCCAGCACTCGCACCAGCCAGCCACGCCAGCGCATCAAGAGGGGCGATGGCGATGCGCCCCACCGACAGCGCCAGCAAGAAAGCCAGCGCAACGCCGCTGCTTAAGTACCACCAAATCCAGCGTGCCTGCATGGTGGTTCTATCGCGCAGAAAAGCCTGCTACATAGCCAGCAGCCAACGCATGGGCTTTGAGATGCAAGATGTCGTCAATCTCCGCATCGCTCAGCTTGTAGCGATAAAGCGCCTCGTAAGTGCTGCGCATGTCGCGGCGCAAATCGGGCTTGAATCGCTCAGGATGAATGACTGCAGCGGCCCACAGCAGTTGCAAACCAGATTCATGGCTGCCAGGATCCCAGCGGTAGCCGCCATGCGGCACTTTGTAAACCCGCTTGTTGCGCACGGCTGCTACTTGCGCCAAAGCAGGGTTGGCGTAGAGGTCGGCTGGAACCGCCGCATCAAAAGTTCCTAAAAAAATGATCTCAGGATCCCACACGATCAACTGCTCCAGGGTGGTTTGCGTTTGATGACCTTGGAGCTTGCCAGCTACATTTTGACCACCTGCTTGACTCATCCAAAAATCTTGGAAAGTACCACTGCCAGAGGCTCGCAGCGCTGCTTTGACTTGTTGCAAATACAGCGTGCGTGGCTTGTTCGTCACCCCCGCCAGAGCTTGCTGCACGCTCGCATTTTTCCGCTCAATGTCTGAGGTGATTGCCGATACCCGCTCCTGCAACCCCAATGCGCGGCCTAGCTTGTCTAGGTTACTGAAGTGTTGCGTTAAATTGGCCGGATCGTTGCGCAGAGTCAGCACCGTCAAGCCAGCCCTCTCCATCGTTTGCACTGCCTCTAATGGCTCAGACCAAGCCACCACCAAGTCGGGCTTCAAGAGGAGTAAGGCTTCAAGATTAGGAGTGAACATGCCGCCCCGCGTGACATCGGCAGTAATGGCCAGCGCATCGGGATAAATTTTGCGCAGAAAGCCTTCTTCAATCGATGTTTTGGAAGCTGGGTGCATGCCCACAACGCGGCGGGCAGAGCCATCCAATGCCATCACGACCGAAGCCATAGGCACAGGTATCGTGACAACGCGCTGTGCTGTGCGCGGCAATTTCACTTCGATGCCGCGTTGATCGATAACCGAAATCGGCTGAAAAACTGGCTGATTGGGAGCTAGCGATTGAGCCGCAACGCTTACTGACAAAGCGATGCAGATGCCGCCTAAGCCAAGTCGCAGCATGGGAGCGAGTCTTTGAGAAATAGCCATGATGTAAGTCCTG
>JAYVJQ010000016.1:0-5677 GCA_043769055.1 Allobrachymonas sp. | reverse complement strand
CCAACTCGTATCCCAGCCTGTCACCTCAGCTCAAACGCTAACTTGGACTTATTGATCCGGCACGATGAAGTCTGAAGTTTCCGTTCGGGCTGACCCTTCGATACCTCAGGGCAGGGCACGCTACGCGTATCGAAGCCCTCGCGAGCCCTTCGATACATCAGGGCGAACGGAGGTTAAGACTTCATCGGGCCGAATCAATAGATCATGGGTCTGCGCTTTCACTCTTTATGCGCCGCTGCCCGTATCATCCAAGCCATGGATTGGCAAGCTGCCCGCGTCTCCCTCATTCTTGCTGTGGCCACGGCGCTGTTGCTGTTGCCGCTGGGCTTGTGGCTGGGCCGTTGGTTGGCGTTTACGCACAGCCGCGCCAAGCCCTGGGTGGAGGCGCTGCTGCTCTTGCCTTTGCTCTTGCCGCCTACCGTGATGGGCTTTTATTTTCTATCGGCCTTAGGTCAAGGCGCAGCGCTGGGGCGCTGGTTGCAAGAGACGCTGGGGCTGCGGCTGGTATTTAGCTTTGAGGGCTTGCTGCTGGCCTCGCTGCTGGTGAATATTCCTTTCATGGTGCAGCCGATTCAGCGCGCCTTTGCTGCCATTGCGCCGCCCGTGCGCGAGGCCGCTTGGGTGGGTGGGCTATCGCCATGGCGTTGCTTTCGCTTGATTGAGCTGCCGCTTGCCTTGCCGGGCGTGGTGGCGGGTATAGCGCTCACACTGGCGCACACCTTGGGTGAGTTTGGCGTGGTGCTGATGGTGGGCGGCTCGGTGGCGGGCGAGACGCGCACGCTCTCGATTGCGATTTATGACCGGGTGCAAGCCTTTGATGAATCAGCTGCACATTGGATGGCGGCATGCCTTGTGCTGTGTTCGCTGGCAGCGCTGGTGGCGGTGTTTGTGAGCGAGCGGCGGCGTACTCATGCACAGGGGCCGCGGCCATGAACCATGCGGGCCTGCAGGTGCAACTCAAGAGCAGTGGCCCCGTGCCTTTGCAAGCTGAATTTGACTGCGCGCCGGGCGAGTTGATTGCCTTGGTGGGCGCATCGGGCAGCGGCAAAACTACGCTGCTGCGCTGCTTGGCGGGCTTGCATCAGGCTGCGGATTTGCAAGGCTTCATCACCGTGGGCAGCAAGACGTGGTTTGATTCTGCAAAGCGCGTTGCACTGCCGCCGCAAGCGCGGCGCGCGGGTTTGGTGTTTCAACACTATGCTTTATTTCCGCATTTGAATGCTATCAATAACGTAGCAATCTGCGTAGATTCTATGCCGGTTAGTAGCCGATTTGATTCAGAAAGGCAGGCTTTGACATGGATGGAGCGCTTTGGCTTGGCTGATGTGGCGCAGCGCCCGATTCATCAGCTCTCGGGCGGCCAGCAGCAGCGCGTGGCGCTGGCGCGGGCTTTGGTGAGGATTGAAGGTGGAAATACTCCGGGTGTGCTGCTGCTTGATGAGCCTTTCTCAGCAGTGGACGCGCCCATGCGCCAAGTGCTCTACCGAGAGTTGGCGCAATTGCGCACCCAGCTGCAAGTGCCGATTGTGCTCGTGACGCATGATTTGCAGGAAGCGCGGCGCTTGGCCAGCCGCATTGTGATCATTGATGGCGGCGAGACTTTGCAAAGCGGCAGCCCCGCGCAGGTGCTGCGCAGCCCACGCAATGCGCGTGTGGCGCATTTGGTAGGCATTCACAACCACTTTCATGCACGCTTTCGCAAGCACAGCGATGTATTGGCACATCTGCAATGGGGCGCTGGTCCCGATTCACCCGATGCGCCCCGCCTGATCGTGCGCGACAAAGGCAAGATCGAAGACGACACGGCAGTGACTTGGGTGCTGGCAGGTGAATCGGTGCAACTCTTAACCTCTACCGCAGAGGCAGCGGCGGGCAGCAATCTGCTGCCCGCCACGCTCACCGAGGCACTGCCTTTGGGCGAGATCAGCCTGTGCCGCTTCGCCGTGCAAGGCACGCCCGATAGCATTCAACTGAATCTGCCAACGGCATTGCTACAAGCACAGCAATGGCAGGTGGGCGCGGCGCTGAAGCTCGTGATTCCAAGCGATGCGATACACATCATGCCGTTGAAACCAGCACCCACTAAACTACAACTTCAGCCCGACCCGAGGATAAGCCCATGATCGCCCAATGGATTGAACGCGCCAACCAACATGCACCTGTGCGCTACAGCGCTTGGTTTGCTTGTATCTTTTTCGCCTTGCTTGGGCTTTTTTGCGTCTTGGTGTTTGGCGTCGGCTTACTGTGGATGTTGTTGTTTGCGGGCCTGAGCGTTTTGGGTGTGCGCGATTTGCGCCAATCGCGCCATGCCGTGCTGCGCAATTACCCCGTGATCGGGCATATGCGCTTTTTGATGGAATACATTCGCCCAGAAATTCGTCAATACTTTTTGGAGGGTGACAACGAAGCTGCGCCTTTCTCGCGCGCTCAGCGCTCGCTCGTGTACGCCCGCGCTAAAGGCGATAGCGACAAGCGCCCCTTTGGCACGCAACTGGATGTGAGCGCCGATGGCTATGAATGGATCAACCATTCCATGGCACCGAGCAAAGTGGCCTCGCACGACTTTCGCATCACTATAGGGCAGGCGGGCAATGGTTGCAGCAAGCCGTATTCGGCCAGCGTGTTCAACATCTCGGCCATGAGCTTTGGGGCGCTGAGTGCGAATGCAATTTTGGCGCTCAACCATGGCGCAAAAACTGGCGGCTTTGCGCACGACACGGGCGAAGGCTCGATCAGCGTACACCACCGCACACATGGCGGCGATTTGATCTGGGAGATTGGATCGGGCTACTTTGGCTGCCGCGATGCGCAAGGCAAATTCAGTGCTGAGAAATTTGCTGAGAATGCACGCGAGCCGCAGGTCAAAATGATTGAGATTAAGCTCAGCCAAGGTGCTAAGCCGGGGCACGGCGGATTGCTGCCGGGGCCTAAAGTGACCGCTGAGATTGCGGCAGCGCGCGGTGTGCCGCAGGGCGTGGATTGCGTCTCGCCTGCATCGCACAGTGCGTTTTCAAATCCGCTGGAAATGATGGCGTTTATTGAGCAGTTGCGTGAGCTGTCTGGCGGTAAACCGGTAGGCTTTAAGTTGTGTATCGGGCATCCGTGGGAATGGTTTGCACTGGTCAAAGCCATGCTGCAAACTGGCATCACGCCAGATTTCATTGTGGTTGATGGCGCAGAAGGCGGCACAGGCGCAGCGCCCGTGGAATTTACCGACCATGTGGGCGCGCCGTTGCAAGAAGGCTTGCTCTTGGTACACAACACGCTCAAAGGCGCGGGCTTGCGCGAGCGCGTCAAAATCGGCTGCGCCGGCAAGGTGGTCAGCGCCTTCGATATGGCGCGCATGATGGCGCTGGGCGCTGATTGGTGCAACTCGGCGCGCGGCTTCATGTTTGCCTTGGGCTGCATCCAAGCGCAGGCCTGCCACACGGGCCACTGCCCCACCGGCGTGACCACGCAAGATGCGCACCGCCAGCAGGCACTGCATGTGCCGAGCAAAGCCGAGCGCGTGGCCAATTTTCATGCGCAAACTTTGCATGCGCTGAGTGAAATCGTGCAAGCAGCGGGCTTGGCACACCCCGGCGATATCACTGCGCATCATATCGTGCGCCGGGTCAATGACAACGAGGTGCGCTTGCTGGTGAATCTGATCCCGCAGGTGCGTGCCGGCAGCTTGCTGCAAAGCGATTTGAGCGAGGTGCATAGCGTATTTCGCCTGTATTGGCCGCAGGCCAATGCAGCGGACTTTGCGCTGCACCCGATCATCTAGTGTGCCGGACTACACTAGGCATCATCACTGCGGCTTGGTTATTCGTCACTCGCCGCATCCAAGCGCAGGGTCGGTGAGATTGAGTGCATACGTTACATGCAAGCCGCTCGCCCATGCCACTGAACGTGCATGAGATAGGCAAAAGCTTCTTTGAGGGCGCTCAAGCTTGGTTTCACGAGCTGCCATCATGTGTACGGTTCAACCGTGGTTGGCCGCGCTCCACCGAGAAGCTTTTGCCCATCTCACACCCATTCAGCGTCTTGATGCTTTGCTGACGCGCGAAGAAATGCTATTGCACTCTGTGTCTCTAACGTTCAGTGGCATGAGCGAGTGGAAGTTCATACTTCTTTACGCCAGAGTAACGCGCGATTCATGCAGGATCGCCAGAATTTCATGCACCAAACAAACGAGGGAATTCACATGAAAAACTTGTTCCAGCAATGGCAAAGCAAATTCACCGCACCGCAACTCATCGTGATGAGTTTGCTGGCCCTCCTGTTTAACCTTTGGGCAACTGAGCTTTTGAACACTTCGTATGCGTCCTCAGGGTTTCCCGTTCCCTACTGGCAAGCGCAGTTGTCTTTTGATGCCAACAAGCTCAAGGGCTGGTATCAAGTCCTGATCGAACGCGGCACGCTTGATCGGTACATTCAGACGCAGCACATCGATTTTGTTTTCATCGCCTCCGTGTTGATCCTGCACGTCGTTGTTTTGCTGGCTATTTCTCGCGCGATGCCTGTGGGTTCACGGTTGCGCCGAGCCATGATTGTGTCCGCGATGCTCTCGACCATTGCGCCGATTGCAGATGCGCTAGAAAACGGTATTTCTTACGTCATGCTGGCAAATCCAGTCGACTTTACTGCGGGTCTTGCTTGGGCCTACTCCAGCTTGGCGGCCATCAAGTTTGCCATGTTCACGTTCGCCTACTTGGCCGCCATCCTAGGCATCATCGCTGCGGCTTGGCTCTTCGTTACTCGCCGCATCCAAGCGCGCAAAGTCGGTGAGCGTCGGCGCATCGCATAGCTCGGATGGTCTTCATCAGTTGTCACTACTAAATTAATAGCGCACAGCGCATATTTCATCCCGGCTACTTGCCAAAAAAGCTTTAAAAATACTTGAGGAAATGCGGTCGCATGCATGCGAGACATGCAACCCTCTCGCCCACGCCACTGAATGTGCGTGAGATAGGCAAATACGGTTGCGCGCAACACTCTCACAAGACGCGGAATGGGTCTAGGCGGGCAGGGGGCTTCTCGGTCAAGCGCAGCCAGCCAAGGTGTCACAGCACAAAAGGTGGCAGCTTATGAAGCCATCGTTGAACGCCAAAAAGAAGCCCTCTGCACGCCTAGGCACGTTCAGTGGCATGGGCGAGCGGGTCGCGCTTGAAATCCCAAGGAAGCCAAACAAATAAAAACGCCCTTGAGCCGAAGCACAAGGGCGCGAGATACAAGAGCTAGAGATTAACGCTTCGCAATCGGCACCACATCGCGCTTCACAGAGCCTGTGAAGAGTTGACGTGGGCGGCCGATTTTGTACTCGGGGTCGCCGATCATTTCGTTGAGCTGGGCGATCCAGCCCACGGTGCGTGCGAGAGCAAAGATGCCGGTGAAGAGTTTGACGGGGATGCCGATGGCGCGCTGGACGATGCCGCTGTAAAAATCGACGTTGGGGTAGAGCTTGCGCTGCACGAAGTAATCGTCTTCCAGAGCGATCTTCTCCAGCTCTTTGGCGAGCTTGAAGAGAGGGTCGTTTTCCAAGCCGAGGGCAGTGAGTACTTCGTTGCAGGTTTCTTGCATCAGCTTGGCGCGTGGGTCGTAGTTTTTGTACACGCGGTGGCCAAAGCCCATGAGCTTGACGCCGGAGTTCTTATCTTTAACCTTCTCCATGAACTCGCCTACTTTGGCCACA
>JAYVJQ010000015.1:0-5832 GCA_043769055.1 Allobrachymonas sp. | reverse complement strand
GCCATAGCGCTCAGAATTCACAAAGGCCATGCCCGATGGCGCTATGGAGGGCAACCAATAATGCAAGGGTTGCTCTAGGCCTGCGCGGGCGCTGATGCCTTCGCCAATCGCGCCGCCGCCGTATTGCTCGCCGTAGCCAATTACGGGCCAGCCGTAGTTGCGGCCTGCGCTGGGGCGGTTAATCTCATCGCCGCCTTGCGGGCCGTGCTCGTGTGTCCACAAGCGGCCTTGCGCGTCCAGCGCTGCGCCTTGCATGTTGCGGTGGCCTAGGCTAAAAATCTCAGGCAGCGCGCCGATTGTGCCCACAAATGGGTTGTCTTTGGGAATCCGGCCATCGGTGTGTATACGAAGCACTTTACCCAAATGGTTGTCCAGCTTTTGCGCGTCTTGGCTGCGGCTGTAGCGGTCACCGGTAGTTAAATACAGCATATCGCCAGTCTGCACGATACGGCAGCCAAAATGCAAATTGGACACCACCTTGGGCAGCTGGCTAAACAGCACTTTCACATCCAGCAGGCTCATGGCATCGCCGCTCAGCCTGCCGCGTGCCAGCGCGGTGCTGTTGGCACGCCCTGCCGCATCGGGCTGGCTATAGCACCAGTAAATCGTGCGGTTAGTCGCAAAATCTGCATCCACCACGACATCGAGCAAACCGCCCTGCCCGCCAGACACCACAGGCGGCAAGCCCAGCAGCGGCGCAGCCACTGCACCCGAAGCCTCCACCAGCCGCATGCGCCCCTCACGCTCAGTCACTAGCATGCGCCCCTGCGGCAAAAACGCCAAGCCCCACGGGTGCTCCAAACCGCTGGCCACAGGCACAGCGCGCAGTTTAGGCTCTTGCGCGCTGGGCGCTTGCGGGTTGGCTTTGATGCCTTGTGCCGCAGATGGCATGCTCAGCAGACCAGACAAAGCAAATATCGACAAACAATTAACTACATTTTTCATAGCATAGTATGACCATATGACGCTGACATGTTGGGTAAAAAAGCATAAATTAGCTCTAAAAGATCATATCTGACAAACATGCGCAAGACGCAAACTTTAAATAAGCTGTATCACGCCTTCTCTGCCAACACCTGCAGCCGCGCCAGCCCATCGGCAAAGTCTTTGCCAATCATGTTGTCCATGTTAATGAAGACACCCATGATCTTGGCGAAGTAGGGGCTTTTTGCTGCTCCTGAAAAGGGAAAGGGCTTCAGCCCCAGACGAATTGGCCTAAGAAACGGCCTGGCAGCAAGGTCAGTGCGCCGGTAATCAGGCAGGCGTTGATGTAAAGGCTGAGCATGGTGAATTTGTGGGCTTTGATATTGCCTTTTGCTAAAAACCGAAATGCACCAAACAGGCTGATGAGCGTGACGGGGATGAGCAAATGAATCCACGAAAAGTGTAGCCAGAACGGAAATCGCGATTTGATAAATAAAGCGGTGATGGCAGTGATCAGCATCACCGTGATCCATGCGTAGCCAAAGGCGCGGTGCAGCTTGGGGCGCTGTTTGCTTGATAGGCGAGCCCAAAAAGCGAGAGGACCTAGTACGACGGCCGATATTGCAGCAGCGAGATGGATGATGATCTGCGGGGAGAGAGACGAGAGCGTTTGCATGCCGCTACTTTGCCGCTTGGCGGCGGGCGATGCCAGCGGTTTGCGATGGAATGCGAATTTCGAGGGGTGAAATGCAAAGGAGTAACGCGAAAGGTGCGAAAAAAAGAAACTTATGCTGGTTTTTTTAGCGGTTTTCGTGATGCCCAGAGATTTCCTACCGCGATAACCATTGGTCGAGTTTTTCTAATTTTTTCAAGCCCTGCCAGCTTGGGCTTTTGCCCAGCTCTTTCATGAGTTGCGGCCAGATGCATTGGAGGACTTCGGCTTCTGCAAACGCATCCGCTGCAGCTTCGTGGCGGGCGGGGCAGGTAATGTTGAAGTGAAGCAGCCATTGGTCGAGGTCTTCGGCTTTCGCATCGGGCTGCGTCACGGCGCAGAGCTTTTCTATATCCAGCCAAGGATTTTTTAAAGGTTTACCAAGTTCGGAGAGGAAATGCCGCTCGAGCAAGATTTGGTCAAACCAAGCGTGGAAAGCGAGCAGAGGCGCATCTTGTAGAAAATCCCGTAGCAACGGCAGGGCTTGCCACCCGGGCAGGCCCATTTGCTGGCGCTGCATGCCGATGCCGTGAATGAGGATGTTGCCCACGTCTTGCACTGGGCTTTGGGGCTGGATCACGATTTCAAAGCTGTCGCCGGGAACAATCATGAGCGTGCGCGCCGCCCAATCGACGGATAAGCCGATGCAAGCGACGGCTAGGAGCTGAGCCGTTGGCGCATCAAGCCCGCTGGTTTCTACGTCGAGCACGACCCAGCGCTCTTTGCCATTGTCCTTCGCGGGCTCAGAGGTTTTGAACCAATCAAGTAAACCCATCATCAGCGCTCGTAATCCACACGCATGCGCTGCTGCAAATCTTGCATCACGCGGCAGGTTTCTTTCAAAATGCGGCGATCAATCGTGTTCAAACGGCGAATATCGATGCGGTTGGGCTCATCGGGATCTCCTAAGCCTTCCAGCATACCTTGCGCAATGTCAATCTGCACGCGCAGGCGCAGTGTTTGCAGAAACTCAAAACCGCCAATCCAGCCCTCGTATTCGCGTGGTTTGATATTGAGCTTTTCGCCAATTGCAGCGAGGCGGCCGCGGGTGTTTGTCTCGGCAATGCCCTGTGCGAGCGCATACAAGCGAGCGGCATCTACGAAGATGGCTGTGCCGCGCAATTTCAAATCCACCGTGCCGTCATCTTTCGTGTCAATCGCGCCGATCCAGGTGAGCGGCGGCGTGCGCTGTAAAGCGTTGATGGCAAGCAGCTTGAGGAAGCGGTTTTTGCTGCCTGCTTGAGTGGTGATGAAGTCACGCAACTTTTTTGCCAAAGCGAGATCACCCCAGAGGCCGCGCAGATCAAAAAAGATGCTGGCATTGAGTAGATCTTCAGGCTCGCCCACTCCGATCCAGCGCGCGAAGCGCTCTTGCCATTCGCTGCTGCGAAGGCAGAGATCAGGGTTGCTGGCCATGATGTTGCCTGCGCAGAGCGGGTAGCCGCAAGCATCCAGTGTTTCGTTGGCTATTCTTGCAAGGGCGAGCCACTTGGCGCGGTCGGCATCTGATGTGTCGTCGCGCAAGATGAGTGCGTTGTCTTGATCAGTGGCCACGGTTTGCTCTTCACGGCCTTCTGAGCCGAGCGCGATCCAGCAGGCTTGGTTGACATCTAATCCGTGCTCTATGGCGAGCAAATCGAGCAAGCGCTCCGTGAATAAATCGTTTAAGTGACTCACCAACGCTGTGAGCTGGCGAGATTGAATACCTTGGCCAAGCAGGCGGGCAGCAAACTGACGAATATCGGACGCTAATGTTCTGAGCTGATCCACATCGGCCGCACCGCGCAACGCGTTCGAAAGCTGCTGCAAACTCATGCGCTGCATGGCAAACAAATCGCGCTCGGAGACGATGCCCACCACCGCACCATCGCGCGTGATCGGCACGTGGCGAATCGCGTGGCGTGACATCAAAAGCGCTGCCTCTTGGGCGGTGTCGCTGACATCGAGCGTGCGCACGGGTGAGACCATCACTGCTGAGATCGGTATGTCGAGCGACACACCGGGTAGCGTCACGCGGCCTAGGATGTCATAGCGCGTCAAGATGCCGACTGCTTGCGCAGCTTCATTGGTTATCAGCATCGAGCCAATGCGCATTTGCTGCATTTTTGATAGCGCATTGCGCAGATTCTCTGATGGCGAGCAGCAGATTGGCACATTTTTAATAAGGCTGCCAAGCGGCGTTTCCATGCTCTGCTCTGCCAGCACGCGCGAGGCCATTTCGCCTTGCAGGGCTTTGCGCGAAAGGCCTAAAAAATGCTGAATGCGCTGATTCAAAAAATCGGCAAATGACGCGCTCTGTGCAGCAAGCTCTTTAACTTCAGCAATCGGCAGTGCGAGCGCAAAACAGTCTTCGGTGGCTTGATAAGTCGCCGTTACAGCGCGGTTGCCCACCACAGCGCTCACCGGAAACAGCTCACCCGATTCATACAAAAACGCACCGCCATTGAGTTCGGCCAAGCCCTGCGTTCCCGTTACCGCGCCGCGTCGCACGAAGAGCAGTTGCTGCGCCGGGCCGTCTGCCGGGCTCATGACCTGCTGCCCTGCTGGGAAATAGCGCTGTTGGCTGCCTTGTACAAACAGGCGTACATGCGCTTCGTCCATTTGTGCAAACGGAGGAGAAGCCATCAACTCACGGGCCAGTTGCTGGATCAGGCTGTTGGCGGGTTGGGTCGGTGCAGTGGTACTGGCATTCATGGCGTTCGCAGGAAAGTGTGCCCAGTATGGCCGATTCTCGTCATTCTGCAATTCGATGAAATGGCCAATCGTCGAATTGGCATTCGAAATGGCTTCCCCATACTGAAAACGGATAGGAAATTCAAACGGTTAAAGCCAATTATGGCACGGCTTTTGGCCCGGCATCGCGGCGGTTTCCCGAAGTTTGACCGCGTGCGCAGGCTCCATCGCCCAAGCCTATGTCCGAACGACATCATTCAGATTTGCGCACACGCAGGCCTACCCCGCAGCGGGCATAGCAGTGGGAACACCTCATAGATTCGGGCGATCAGCACTGCCCACAGGTAGTGCGCCTGTGAGCGTCTGAAAGGCGCAGGTTCGCTCTGGATTGGCGCATCGCATCCCGCAGTGGCTGGCTCGGCTGGCACCAAGGCGGCAATGCGGTTGATCAGCTCCAACGGCGTCAGTATCAGCTCGTCCACTTTGACGCCGCGCTTCTCGGATGCCGGTTCGCTGTGCTGCTTGGCGCAGCGGTAGACCAAGTCCTTACCCGACTTGCGCAGCCGTTCCATAGAAAACGCAGGCAGGCGCGCAGGATGCGGCGGCGCAAGGTGGCCTGCACTTGGGCCACGGCGGTCTCATCGATTGCACTGGCCGGGTGGTAAATCACTTTGCTGGGTGAGGATTGAGCGTCGGTCACAGCTTGGGTGTAAAAGCCACCGCGCCAATGTGCAGGACGGCTTTGTCCACATGCGCAGCACCCGGGCAGTGAGCCTGCAGGCTTTGCGCGATGACCCGCAGGAAGATACGCAGCACCATGTTCAATACCGCGCCATCGCGCTGCATAAAGTAGCGCAGGCGCTTGGGCACAGACAGCACCCACTGGCGCACCTAGGGCTTGGGGGTGCGCAAGTCGCCCTGACCATCGAACTGGCCCGCACTGGCCATTTCAAGCCAGGTCTCGTAGTGCTCGGCTAACGTTTGGTACAGCGGCGTGCGCTCAGGATGGCTCGGGTTATAGAGTTTGAGTTTGGATTGCGAGCCATCGCTGACCTCGTCGGCGGCACGGTGCAGGTGGGTCTGGACACCGTCACCGTGGTCGGCCCGCAAGTCAAGGCAGGCAAACTGAAGATGATCGCGGCAGGCACGCGCGTGCGCCTGCCTGCCTTTCCCGACGCGCCGACGATTGCCGAATCCGGCTATGCGGGCTTTGAAGCAGTGGCCTGGGTCGGCCTCACCGCGCCGGCCGGCACGCCGCGCGACTGGCGCGAACGTGTCAGCAGCGAGATGGGCAAGGCCTTGCGCGATGCGGCGTTTGTCGAGCGGCTCAACACCATCGGCGGCGTGGCGCGGCCGATGGGCGGGGACGAATTTGGCGCGTATCTGCGCAGCGAGCAAAAGCGCTGGAAGTACGTGGTCGAGCGTTCGGGTGTCAAGGCCGACTGAATTCGCGTGCGGTGGGGCGCCCGTTCAGCACCCAAACACCCCGTCCTGTGCGTCTCTATTTGCTGCGCTTGAGCGCT
>JAYVJQ010000014.1:0-7993 GCA_043769055.1 Allobrachymonas sp. | reverse complement strand
TGGTAATTGCGCGAAAGAAATCGCTCTTGAGGAAAACCGGGCTCGATCGTAGGCAATCCTGTCAGTGCGCGAAACATCGCCAGCGACAAAGATTCGTAGTACTGACCTTTGTACTCTGCAATCAAGGGAATCGAGCGCACCACGCCATCGGCATCGGTAATCGAATTGAAAAACCCACCCATGGGCGCTGCTTTGGCCAAAGATTCAATGTTGGATCCAAAGCCGCTCCAAGTCGTGAACTTGATGGGCCGCCCCAGCAGAGAGTTTTTTTGCATCACCGGTGCTGGGAGTGCGCCATTGGTGCGGCCATCTCGATCACTGGTCATGTAATAGCCGAGCACGGCCGGGCGCTTGTCCAATGAACGGGCAAACAGTGTGTCGTAATCGAGGCTGGCCTCCATCTGATTGAGGCGATCTGCAAAGCCAGGCTGATCCTTCATTTCATTGCCAGCAAGTTGTCTCAATCGCTTCAAGCCCGAGCTGTCATCGGCCTCGGCAAACACCACGTCAAAGCCCAAAAGCGCAATTTTTTGACGGTCAAACAGCTCATTGACTAAATCGGCCATCTTGTTGCGCGCCCATGGCCAACGCCCTACTTCAGCCAAACTTTTTTCGTCTATGTCAACGATGACGATACGATCATCCATGTTTTTGGGCATGGTCGCACGCAGCCGCGTGTCATAGATGATGTCATCGAGCCGTTGCAAAACACCCAATGGCATGACCCCCGCCGTGTGCAACAAAGCCACAACGAGTGGAATCAGCGTCACCGCGATGCGCGGCCAGTGTTTGATCAAAGTATTCATGCTGCCTACTCAATGTCCGTGGGCAGATGAAACAGAGATAGCTCAGTAATTTTGCCGGTCTGCTGCGGTATCAGCCGTGGGCAAACTGCATTTGCGTGCCCGCCAGTTCCAGCACATCGCCGTCTTTGAGCGTAACGGGCTCCGCACCAATCGGTGCGCCATTGAGTGTGGGCTTGTTGGAGCCCTCCACATGCGCCACGACAAAACCGTGCGGACGCTTGGTGATTGCTGCCACCGCGACACCGGGTTTGCCGATGGTGGTGACTACTTTGACCAAGGGTACTTCACGCCCTGCGGCCGCGCCAGAGAGAACTTTGATGGTGGCATTGCCAGCGGTAGGCGATGCTGCCGCAACAGGCGCAGCCGGCGCAGGCGCTGCAAAGCCAGTGGCTCCGGCCTTGATCACCATCGTGCGCTCAAAGCCCGATTCTTGCTGCTCGTTGACGTATTTGATTTTGTACTTGCCAATTTCGATCGTGTCGTTGTTGGCTAACTGCTGCTTTTTAACAGCCTTGCCATTGATGTACGTGCCGTTGGTGCTGTTCAAATCTTCTAGGCTCACGTCGTTGCCAGCAAGTTGAATAACGGCGTGTTCACCACTGACGGCTAAGTTATCAATCACGATATCGTTATACGGCCGGCGACCCAAGGTCGTGCGATCCTTGGTCAGCTGTACTTCCTTGATGACGACACCGTCGATCGACACGATCATTTTCGGCATGGTCGGCTCCTGTTGTTGAGTTGGTTTACTTGCTATTTACTTGCGCAACAGGCGCGACATGAAGCCGCGCTTGTTTTGCCCATCTTTTGCCATGACCAGCAGCACAGAGATATTGTCTCTGCCGCCGCCTGCGTTGGCTGCGTCTACCAAGGCCTTGGCCAAGGTATCTAAATCTTGAGTTCCCCGCATGATATCAGCGATGCCCTCATCTAACACCATATCTGACAGGCCATCGGAGCACATGAGGTAGATGTCGCCTACTTCGGTGCGGTGTTCGTTGGTTTCTAGCAGCACCGCATCTTCTACGCCCAAGGCGCGGGTGACGAGGTTTTTGTTGAGTGACGTGGCCGCTTGTTCGGGCGTAATCAGGCCCGCATCCATTTGCTCTTGCAGCAAAGAATGGTCTTTGGTGATTTGGGAGAACTCTTGCCCGCGCAAGCGGTAGCAGCGCGAATCACCAATATGACCCAGCATCAAACGGCCTTCGTGAAACACACCCACCACCAGGGTCGTGCCCATGCCCGTGTATTGCGGATTCGATCCAGCGGCATTGAAGATAGAACGATTGGCGTTATCGACACAAATTTCTAAAGCACGGCGCACTTCGCGCCCATTGGCATTTTTTCCAGCCTGGACCAACCAGCGGCTCATTTCTGATTTGATGAAGGCGGTGGCCATACCGCTGGCGACTTCGCCAGCGTTGTAGCCGCCCATGCCATCGGCCAACACGGCAAGTTGTGTCGGTTGATCAATGGCGACCGAGTCCTCGTTGTTGTCTCGGGTCAAGCCGGGATCGGTGTGATGGGAAAACTGATAAATCATGGATATAACGACGAACTATAGCGGTATTCGGGGGCGTTTTGGCTGGAATTGTGGCCTAGAGGGCTGCAGATGCGAGAAGTGTATGGTTTTATGCGTCATCAGGACGCGGCGGGCGCGACACAATGGTTTT
This sequence comes from Allobrachymonas sp., assembly GCA_043769055.1. GTDB lineage: Bacteria > Pseudomonadota > Gammaproteobacteria > Burkholderiales > Burkholderiaceae_C > JANMDU01. The sequence continues at coordinate 5,514 of JAYVJQ010000014.1, read as the reverse complement.
TTCAAAAGGATCATCAATCGGAGCAACAGAGGCAGGCGCAGGGCTAGGGCTCGTTGCGGTGAATTTTTGTGTGGCCGCGAAACGATCTGTCGCCATAAAGTTTGCAGGCTGAGTTGAGGTAGAGGCTGCCTGTTGTAAGACTTGTGTTTTCTCTGATGCAGCTTCTTGCGGTGTCGGGCGCAAGACTTGAGTGCTTTGATCTGCGCCAGCGCTGGCCTGCATGATTTGGGTCTTCTGTTCAGCGCCACCAGCTACAGCACCTGTGCTTACCGCATGAGTCAGCACAGCACTTGGCTCGCCGCTTAACTCACCCATCACGGCCTTCAAATCAGCGGCAAATTGGTCGCCATCTTGGTAGCGTGTTTCAGGGCGCTTGGACAGACTCATGGCCACCACATCGGCCAATTTTTGCGGGATTTCAGCGCGAATGATGCGAATGTCGGGCGCTTCTTCGTTGGAGATTTTGTACATCAACTCGGCCATGGAATCACCCCGGAAGGGCAGCACACCAGCGAGCATTTGGAACAGCATCACGCCCAGCGAATACAAATCAGAGCGACCATCCACCTTTTTGCCAGCAAGCTGCTCTGGGCTCATGAAGCTGGGCGTGCCCAGCACCATGCCGGTTTTGGTTTTGCTCGAATCGGTGATGCGGGCAATGCCAAAGTCGGTGACTTTCACGGTGTCTGAGCTGTGCTCATACATCACGTTGGCGGGCTTGATATCGCGGTGAACCACGCTGTTTTTGTGCGCATAAGCCAATGCTGTGGCTACGCGCTCAACGATGGTGGCCACGCGCTGCATCGGTAGCAAATTGCCATCTTTACAGTAGTCCACCAAATCCTTGCCCTTGAGGAATTCCATGGCGATATAGGCCAAATCGTGTTCCTCGCCAGCGTCGTAGATGGTGACGATGAAAGGGTGCTGCAAGCGGCCTGCGGTTTCAGCCTCGCGGAAGAAGCGCTCGCGGGCATCGGTCAGCTCATCGCCATCAAACTCTTGCGAAAGAGCCATGGTTTTGATCGCCACCACACGACCAATTTTGGGATCCTTGCCCAAATACACCACGCCCATCGCACCTTTGCCCAGCTCTTTTTCGACGCTGTAGCGGCCCAGCATGGGTTTTTCGACGCTGCCATCGTTCAAAACCAAAGTGCCGCCGGGGTGGCTGCCGCCACCACCCAAAATCACGGTCTCCGATAGGTTTTTGGCGCGGTTGAGTTTTTCAGCCAAGCCTTTGTGTGTTTTGTCCAGCGTGGCCATGTGCTCGTACACGGCTTGGGCTTTATTAAATTGGCGCTTGCGCTCAAAATCAAGGGCTAAGTTGCCTAAATTGTCCAACAGCGCTGGCGTGGCCGGCACGCGGCGGTAGCGGTCAAATGCCTCATCCAAGCGGCCTTGCCCGGCCAGCGCCAAACCCATCATGCGGTTGGTTTCGGCTGATTCTTCATCAGACTTGGCTTTTCCTTCCTCGGTGATGAGGAAGCGCTTGGTGGTCAATGCCAAATGGCCGATCATCAGCAGCACCGCAGGCAGCATCAAAGCAACCCAGCGGCTGGCAAGCGTCAAGCTAAAGTATGAACCGATCAACAATGCAGAAAAGGCCACCGCAGTCGCAATCGCTGCCGATCCAGCAGACAAGCGCGGCAGCAGAACAATGAGATACCCCGCCACGGCTAGAAAAGCGACAATGCTCACCAAGCTCGTCCACCAAGGCTCGGTGACAAAATGCTCAGAGAGCAAGCTTGAGGTGACATGCGCCGTTTGTTCCACAGGGGTCATGCCGCGCCCTAATGGCGTGGGGAACTCAACGCCCACACCTGCAGCTGTAGGCCCAAGCAGGACAACTTTGCCCGCATATTTACTGGCTGGCACTTTGCCGCTGCTCACATCAAAGGCGGAGTCATACGCAAAGGCGGGCTTGCCATCTCGGTCTGCGTAGTAAAACGGGCGCATCTGAGCGATGTCGTTCGTGCCAATCTTGAGCTTACCCAATTGAATTGCTGGTTCATTGGGCAGCACTTGCACATCGGCAGCCGTCAGATTCAAGCCCTTGAGTGCCGCTTGTAATGCCATAGAAGGCACAGCTTGACCAAAGAAATCGGTCAGCAAAGGCTCTTGGCGAATGGAGCCATCGGAGTCGTATTGCTTGTTCGCAGCGCCGACAGCTGCCATTGAGCCGGCTAGTTTCTCGATTGGCTCAGAGATGCCCGCCGCTTCTATGCCAAAACCGGCAGGCGCTTTGATAGCGCTTTTTGCCGTGACGGCCGATAAAGGCTTATCAGGCCTCGCACGGGCATCGCCCGGCAACATATTGACCGCGCCCACCACGTTGCCTGCTTTTGCTAGCGTGGCGGCCAGTTGAGCATCTGCATCGAGTTGAACTTTTGCTTCGTTGACCGTCCGACTGATCTCATCAATGGCGGCATCAGTGCCTTTTGGCAAGCTATCCAGTGCTTTTTCGATCCGTTGAAAATAGGGCAATGCGCGCTCTTGCTGGGGCTCAAAATAAAACACGCTGTTGATGATGGCTTTGGGCTTGCCACTGCTAATTTGCTCAATCAGTTTGGCTTGCACATCGCGCGACCAAGGCCAGCGACCCATGTTTTGGATGCTGTTGTCATCAATCGCCACGATGGCGATTTGATCCGATGGCTTTTTGTTGGCTTGGGTGATGCCAAAGTCATACAAACGGTTGTCCAAGTTGCTCACGAACTGCGTGGTGCGAGAGAGCAACAACACAAGCATGACTACCAGCACGCCCACAAACCAGTCGGCGCGCCAAAAATTACCGCGTTTTAAAGATATGGCCACCTGCGCCCCTCAGTCTCGATAAATTACTTGTTCAATCCGAAGGCACTTTGCGAATAAAGTGCGCTAAGTTGTTGTCTTCAGTGAAAATTTATTCACCAAAAGGTCATGAACGATAACAGACACGGGGGCGACAATCAAGGCAATTTGTCACGCTTGGTCAGCAGTTTGTTGCAAATTAGCGCCACACGCCCCGGGCTCGATGATGTCCTTGCACTCAGCGCAAGGGCTTTCAGTCGCTGAGAGACTGCCCTTTTTTGCGCATTTCAAGCCATTTGGCCACCACGACCACCAACACAGCGCCAGTGATACCGACCAGAAGCTCGGCGTTTGGCACATGGTCTGTGAACCAAACTTTATCGATAGGGTCGGTCACCAGCATGCTGCCTGCCAAAAAACCAAGCAAGGCCGCACCGATGGTGATGATGAAGGGATAGCGCTCCATCACCTTCATGAGCAAGGTGCTGCCCACGATGATGAGCGGAATCGACAGGCCCAAACCAATGATGAGCAAAATCAGGCGCATGTTCTCTGGCGCTTTGTCAGCGGCGGCAGCCACGGCAATCACGTTGTCCACGCTCATGACTAAATCGGCGATCAAAATCGTGCGCACAGCGGCCGCCATGGTGCCATGGGATTTCACGTTGGATTCGCCATCGTCAGAGAGCAGGAGCTGCACGCCAATCCAAAACAGCAATACAGCGCCGATGATTTTCAGGTAGGGGATGGTGAGCAATTCCACCGCAACTATGGTCAGGATCACACGCATGACGATGGCTGCAGCGCTGCCCCAGAAAATCGCTTTCTTTTGCTGATCGGCGGGCAGTTGGCGAGCAGCCATGGCAATCACAACGGCGTTGTCGCCCGAGAGCAGGATATTGGCCACGATGATGGCAAAAAGTGCGCCCCACATAGCGCCAGAACTAAAGTCCATACCTGCTCCTCAGTTATTTGTATTTGAACACTGCATTGTTGCCCAGCAAAAGCGGCTTGAGGATGTGGAAAACCGCAACACCATAAAAAAAAGCGACCCCTCGTCAAAAAGAAGCCGCTTGATTCTTGGAACGCTGGCGTTTACAGCATCGCTTTGAGCAATTTCGCCATTTCAGACGGGTTGCGCGTGATTTTGAAGCCGCATTCTTCCATGATGGCCAATTTGGCATCCGCCGTATCCGCGCCGCCAGAGATCAGCGCACCGGCATGGCCCATGCGCTTGCCAGGAGGAGCGGTGACACCGGCGATGAAGCCGACGATGGGTTTTTTCATGTTGGCTTTGCACCAGAGGGCAGCTTCTGCTTCATCTGGCCCGCCGATTTCGCCGATCATGATGACCGCATCGGTATCTGGATCGTCGTTGAAGGCGCGCATCACATCGATGTGCTTCAAGCCATTGATCGGGTCGCCACCAATGCCCACAGCGCTGGACTGGCCCAAGCCAATTTCCGTCAATTGCGCCACGGCTTCGTATGTCAAAGTGCCAGAGCGCGAGACCACGCCAATGCGGCCTTTGCGGTGAATGTGGCCAGGCATGATGCCGATTTTGATTTCATCAGGGGTGATCAGGCCAGGGCAGTTGGGGCCGAGCAGCAAGGTTTTCTTGCCGCCAGAGGCTTCTTTGGCTTTCATGCGGTTGCGCACTTCGAGCATGTCGCGCACAGGGATGCCTTCGGTGATGCAAATCGCCAAATCGAGATCGGCTTCCACAGCTTCCCAAATCGCGGCAGCCGCGCCAGCGGGCGGCACGTAGATCACGGAAACGGTTGCGCCCGTAGCACCTGCGGCTTCTTTGACTGAGGCGTAAATCGGGATGCTGAAGATGCTCTCACCGGCTTTTTTCGGGTTCACGCCGGCCACGAAGCAATTCTTGCCGTTGGCATATTCTTGGCATTTTTCCGTGTGGAACTGGCCGGTTTTGCCGGTGATGCCTTGGGTGATGACTTTGGTGTTTTTGTTGATGAAGATAGACATACTGAACCTTTATTTACTTTTCGGTAACGTCTTCATGTGAGTAATGAAATCATCCCACTTAATTACATGGCCGTTTTCGACTTTGGTCTTTCCAGGACACCAAATTAATTTGGATTTAGTCACCACCAAATCACCGAGATGTTTATCTTCGTTATCGTAAACATCCAGTTCAATACCGGTGTTTTTAATTTCCATGGTCACCGCTAGATCTTTGATTGAAACTTTCATTTATCTCTCCAATATTTATTTGACCGAAGCCATGATTTTTTGAGCTGCATCAGCCATCGAGTCAGCGCTGATGATGGGCAAACCGCTCTCGGCCAGCATTTGCTTGCCCAACTGCTCGTTCGTGCCTTTCATGCGCACAACGAGGGGCACAGAAAGATTGGTGGCTTTGCAAGCGGTGATCACGCCCGTGGCAATCGTGTCGCACTTCATAATGCCGCCGAAGATGTTGACCAAAATCGCTTTGACTTTGGGGTTCTTCAGCATGATCTTGAAAGCTTCGGTGACTTTTTCTGGCGTGGCGCCGCCGCCCACATCTAAGAAGTTCGCTGGCTCGCCGCCGTAGAGCTTGATGGTGTCCATCGTGGCCATGGCAAGACCAGCGCCGTTGACCAAGCAGCCGATGTTGCCGTCTAAGCTGATGTAGGCCAGATCGAATTTAGAAGCTTCAACTTCAGCCGCATCTTCTTCATCCAAATCGCGCAGTGCAACGATTTCGGGGTGGCGGAA
>JAYVJQ010000013.1:0-5650 GCA_043769055.1 Allobrachymonas sp. | reverse complement strand
CCGAGAGCTATTGGCTCGGTTGAAATCCTGGAGCGGTTCTCCTCCTCCTCCCTCCCTCCCTACTTCGTTTCAGGGCACCTTTCAGCAATTTTCTTTTTGGGCAGATGATGGGCCAACTTCTCAAAGTGGCCATCATCGGCTCCGGTATCACCGGCCTAGGCGCAGCGCATGCACTGCAAGGCCAAGCCGATATCACGCTCTATGAAGCAGGCGCTTATTTCGGCGGCCATTCCAACACAGTAGATATCACCTTGCCCACGCCGCGCGGCAACATCACGCATGGCGTGGATACCGGCTTCTTGGTCTACAACGAGCGCACCTATCCGAATTTAATTGCGCTGTTTGAGCAACTGCAAGTGGCCACCACCGCGACTGACATGAGCTTTTCTGTGCAGGCCAAAGATGGCGCGCGTGATTTGGAGTGGAGCGGCGGCAGCTTGAACACCGTGTTTGCCCAGCGCAGCAATATTTTTCGCCCGCGTTTCTTGAAGATGCTGCTGGAGCTGCTGCGCCTGAACAAGCTGTGCACACAGATTGCACTGGATCAACGCGAATCGCAATTGAATCAGCCCTTGTCGCAGTTTTTGCGTGAGCATGGCTTTGGCCGCGATCTGCAGGATTGGTATTTGCTGCCCATGCTCGGCTGCATCTGGAGCTGCCCCACTGAGCAGATGCTGCAGTTTCCCGTGTCCACCATGATCCGCTTTTGCCACAACCATGGCTTGATGCAGGTGAGCAATCGCCCCAAGTGGTGGACGGTCAACAGCGGCTCGCGCGAGTATGTGCGCCGCATCACGGAAGGCATTTCAGACAAGCGCTTGAATACGCCGGTGCAACTGATTGAGCGCGATGCGCAAGGTGTGCGCGTCATCACCCAGGGCCTTGCCGAACGTTTTGATCGCGTGATCATCGCCACGCATGCGCCGCAAGCCTTGGCAATGTTGCGAGATGCGAGCCCACTTGAGCGCGAGATCATGGGAGCATTCCGCACGCAGTCCAATAAAGTAATTCTGCACACCGATGCCAGCGTGCTGCCTAAAAATAAGCTCACTTGGAGCGCATGGAATTATGTGCGCGGCAATGCCAGCCAAGAGGAAAGCAGCGTGTGCTTGCATTACCTCATCAACAAGCTACAGCCAATCCCATTTGAGCAGCCCGTGGTTGTGAGCCTGAATCCGACGCAGCCGATTGCGCGTAGCACCATCATGGGCGAATACGACTATGCACACCCGGTGATGGATTTGGCAGCTACTGCGGCTCAGGCGCGCTTGCGTGAGATCAATGGCATGAACAACACTTGGTTTTGTGGCGCATGGTCGCGCTATGGCTTTCATGAAGATGGCCTCATGAGCGGTTTGGCTGCAGCACGCGCGATATTGAAGCAAGTGCATGGGGTGGCAGCATGACAAGCGCTGCACTCATTGGCTTTGGCCAAGTGCGCCACACGCGCCTGCGGCCTGCGCGCAATGCCTTTGCGTATCCCACCTATTTCTTAATGCTGCCCATGCGCAGCCTAGCGCGCGAAGGTGCAGGCGAGCTAGCGCGCAACCGCTTCGCGCCAATTAGCTTTTATGACAAAGATCACGGCCAAGGCAGCAGCAATGCGCTGCAATGGCTCGATGAATTGCTGCAAACCGAAGGCATTACTGATGCCACAGGTGAAGCATGGCTGCATTGCTACCCACGCGTACTGGGCTTTACCTTCAAGCCCGTGAGCTTTTGGTATTGCCACCGCGCGGATGGCAGCTTGCGCGCTGTGGTGGTGGAAGTGAACAACACCTTTGGCGAGCGCCATGTGTATCTGCTCGATCAAGCGCGCTATGGACAAGAGATGCAGGCCAGCAAGGTGTTTCACGTGTCGCCGTTTTGCCCAGTGGAAGGCAATTACCGCTTTCGCTTCATGACCACGCCTAGCTTGGAGCGCACCGTGGCACGCATCGATTATGAAGATGCGCAAGGCATGCTGCTGCAAACTTCTGTGAGTGGGCAATTGCAGCCGCTCAATGCGCGCGCTGTTCGCCAAGCCATGATTTCTTATGGCGCGATGACCTTGGCTGTGATCGCGCGCATTCACTGGCAAGCAGTTCGGCTATTCTTCAAACGCGTGCCTTTTTTCTCTAAACCGCCTCCCCCAGCAGTTTTGGTGACGCGATAACTCTTAACTCTCCACCATGCAATCTTTTGGTTCTACTTCTGACTCCAGCTTGACCATGCCACCCGCTCAAAGCGCGGGCTCGATGCCTGCCGCTGCGCGCACTTGTTTGAAGCTGCTTGCCCAACTCAAACACGGCTCATTGGCCGTGCAATTACCCGATGGCAGCATGCGGCATTTTGGTCAAAGTGGCGCGCAAGCCAGTCTGCAAGCTAGCTTGATCCTACACAATTGGCATGTGTGCAGCGCCGCGCTCAAATCGGGTGATATTGGCTTTGCAGAAGGCTATATCGCAGGCGATTGGAGCACGCCGCATTTGGCTGATTTGCTGCGCATATTCATCGCCAATCGCCGCGAAGTGGAAGATGTGATTTACGGCACATGGCTTGGGCGCTTGGCCTATCGCATCAAGCATCTGCTCAACCGCAACACCAAGGCCAATTCACAAAAAAATATTCATGCGCATTACGACTTGGGCAATAGCTTTTATGAGCTGTGGCTCGACAAAAGTATGAGCTATTCATCGGCACTGTTTGAAGGCGATACCGCCAAACCGATGATTGATGCGCAATATGCCAAAGTGCGTCGCGCGCTCAAACTCGCGAATGTGCAACCCTATGATCGCGTACTTGAAATCGGCTGCGGCTGGGGCGGCTTGGCTGAAGTTGCGGCCAAAGAATTCGATGCCAATATCACCGGCGTGACGCTCTCTACCGAGCAGCTTGAGTTTGCCAAGCGGCGCATGGACCGCGTAGGCAAAGCGGCGCATGCAGATCTGCGCTTGCAAGATTACCGCGATATTACCGATCAACCCTTCGATGCGATTTGCTCGATTGAAATGGTAGAAGCTGTGGGCCGTGAGTTTTGGCCCGAGTATTTTCAAACGGTGGCGCGATTGCTCAAAAGCGGTGGCCGCGCCTGTATTCAGGCCATCACGATTGATGATGCGCTGTTTGCGCGCTATGTGAAATCCACTGATTTCATTCAACAGTACATCTTCCCAGGCGGTTGCTTGCCCAGCCCTTCAGAGTTTCGCAAAGCTGCGCAGGCTGCTGGCTTGGAGGTGGTGGATGAGCTGGCTTTTGGCACTGATTACGCCGAGACCTGCCGCCGCTGGAGAGCAGACTTTTTGAAGCGCCGCGAGCAAATTTTGCCGCTGGGCTTTGACGAGCCTTTCATGCGCACCTGGGAGTTTTATCTGGCGTATTGCGAAGCGGCTTTTGAAGAGCGCAATATTGATGTGATGCAGTTCACCTTGCGCAAACCTTGATTGAACATTTGCCATGAATCGCTCGCTTTTTTCATTTGGCTCACTTTATGCTATGTTATTTATAGCATTGATCGCATTATTCTTGCCGGCAATCAGCCAAAAAAGCTTTGCAAAATCGGCCATTGCTGCTCCAGCAGCCACACCAGCGCCGCGCGAGATTGCGCAATCGCTTGATCAGGCGCGCAAGCTGGGCCAGTCTCGCCTCGTCGTCTTTGGCTTCAATATCTACGATGCCAAGCTGTGGGTACAAGATGGATTTGCAGCGGCCAATTACGCCAACTCCGCTTTCGCGCTGGAACTGCGTTACTTGCGCAATTTCAGCGGCAATTCGTTGGCCGAGCGTTCGCTCAAAGAAATGCGTAACTTGGGTTCTGTGAGTGATGCGCAGGCCCAAGTTTGGTTGGATCAGATGCGCCAAACCTTCCCCGATGTGAAGAAAGGCGATCAGTTGATCGGGCTTCATCGTGCAGATGGATCAAGCAGTTTCATTTTGAACGGCAAACCCATCGGCGAGGTGCGCGATACCGAATTCAATCGTTTGTTCTTTGGCATTTGGCTCAGCCCGAAGACGAGTGAGCCCAAAATGCGTCGTGAGTTGATTGGCATGGCGGCTAGCGAGAGCAAATGACCGCTACAGCCGCCCATCTACCGATTGCGCCCATCACGCAGCCAAGCGCCTGGTCGTGGGCACAAGGCATGCGCTATGGCTCATTGGGCATTGCGCTGGCTTTTGTAGCCCTGCCGTTGTATGTGCTGCTCCCTAATTTTTATGCACGAGAGTTTGGTGTGGGTTTGACCACACTGGGTGCGATTTTGCTTGGAGCGCGGCTGTTTGATGCGTTGATTGATCCGGCGTTGGGGCGCTATGCAGATCGCTTATTTTCGCAATCTGCGAATCAGGTGCTACGGGTGGCAACGGGCGCAGCCGTCGTGCTAGCCTTGGGTTTTGCAGCCTTGTTTTTCCCGCTTGTGCGCGGCAATGCGCTGCTGATCTGGGCTACGCTCGCGCTGATCTTGACTTACGCGGCTTACAGTTTGGTGAGTGTGTCGCATCAAAGCTGGGGCGCGCGGCTGGGCGGTGATGAAGTCTTTCGTGCGCGCGTGGCGGCGTGGCGTGAAGCGCCGGGTTTGATTGGCGTGCTGCTGGCCTCGACCTTGCCTGTGGTGGCAGGGCTGCCAGTGATGGTGGGCGTATTCTGTATGGTGCTGGCGCTTGGCTTGTGGGCATGGAGCAAAGCACCGCGCCCTGTGCACCATGCTGCTGATGTTGCGCCTCACGACGTGTGGCTGCCGTGGCGCAATAGCCGCTTTCGCTGGTTGATGGCGATTTTTATTCTGAACGGTATCGCCAGCGCCGTGCCTGCAACCTTGGTGCTGTTCTTTGTGCAAGATTTGCTGCAAGCACCCAAGCAGATGGAGGGCGTTTTTCTTGGCGTGTACTTCATTGCAGGGGCGTTAGCGATTCCGCTTTGGTTGCTACTGCTTAAAAAAATGGGCCTGGCTTGGGGCTGGTTGCTCTCGATGGGTTTGTCGATTGCCGTATTCATCTGGGCCGCTTTTTTGGGAGCTGGCGATACGGCGGCTTACATCGCTGTGTGTGCCCTCTCAGGCATTGCCCTCGGTGCAGATTTGGCATTCCCAAGCGCGTTGCTCACGGGCGCAATTGCAGCGCAGGGCGATTCGCAGCGCCATGAAGGTGCCTATTACGGTTGGTGGAATTTCGCTACCAAGCTCAACATGGCCTTGGCTGCTGGCTTGGCGCTACCGCTCTTGGATGTGTTTGGCTACACACCGGGCGCGCGCGATGCAGGCGCGCTGCAAGCCTTGGTGATTGCTTACTGCGTTTTACCGTGTACTCTTAAATTAATAGCATCTGGCGCATTGTTTGTGGCGGCTAGAGGCTCAAAACTGTCTTAAAGGAACCTCGTATGTCAACTATTTTGACCTCACGCCGTATGCTGTTAGCCGGAGCTGGCGCTTCTGTTCTGGCCATCACAGGTTGCAGTACGCACCCGCAAGTCGTTGATTACGCTGCTGAGAGGCCGCTGTTTGATTTGAAGAGTTACTTCAATGGCCGCGTCGATGGCTGGGGCATCTTCACGGATCGCGCGGGCAAAGTGGCGCGGCGATTTGTGGTCACCATGAATTGCTCATGGAATGGTGAAGAAGGCATCTTGGATGAAGATTTTGTGTATAGCGATGGCAAAAAAGAAAAACGCATCTGGCGC
>JAYVJQ010000012.1:0-4976 GCA_043769055.1 Allobrachymonas sp. | reverse complement strand
GGGCAAATTTCAGCAAATAAGGCCGTAATTCAGCGACTTCGTGTTCAAACGGCATAGTTGTTCCTCTGTATAAGTTTATAGCAGATGTGTAAGACATCTCTGCCTGTGAATGACTATTGAGTTTGTGTACTACGCACAACAAGGAGCATTCAGATGCAAAAGAGTTTCCTCTACCTTCTGTTGGGGCTGGCATTCAGTCTATCGCCCACGTTGGCGCAAGCGCAAGCAGCCAAAGCGCCAAGCCCAGCGCCCACACCCATTGCCTCACCCGTGATCAGCGGAAAAACGCTGGCAGGCACGCCCTTTGATCTGGCCAAGCTCAAAGGGCAGGTGGTAATGCTGATGTTTTGGAGCACCAGTTGCGCCGTCTGCCGCGACAAAATGCCCGAGCTACGGGAGAACGCCAAAGGCTGGGCAGGTAAGCCCTTCGTGCCCGTGCTCGTGAGTGTGGACAAGCGCATGAGCGATATCGACAGCTACAACGCGATCATCAACGCATCCGTGCCGATGAAAGAGCGCTTAATGCAAGTGTGGGCGCTCGACCCGGGCTACAAAGACAATTTGGGTACCGTGCAAACGGCGCAAACCGTGCCGGCCAGCTATTGGCCGGTAATCATCGTGCTGGATAAAGAAGGCAAGGTGGCCGTGCGCCACCAAGGCCGCATGCCCGCTGATGTGTGGGACGATATTGCTGGTTTGCTGTAAGATTTTTGCAGCTTATGAAGACTGACTCATAGCTTGAAGCGATCAGCGTATCCGTTCAAGCGCATTTCATTTTTTGATTTTTTTCTGGAGATCCCCATGAACCAACGTGCCTTCATCGCTGCTGCGGCAGCCTCCTTGCTCAGCTCTATGCTCATGACTGCGCCTGCTCTGGCGCAAGAAAAAGAAAAGTGCTACGGCATTGCCAAAGCGGGTCAAAACGATTGCTCTAACTTGGCCGCTACGCACAGCTGTGCGGGCCAATCAAAAGTCGATAACGACAAAGGCGAGTGGAAATATGTGGCCAAAGGCACTTGCGTGTCGATGAAGGGCATGACCGCTGAGCAGGCTAAAAAAGCGGCGATGGAAAAGAAGAGCTAATCACTTAACCCGCCATGCCTGATGTGCTTATGCCGCGTGCGCCTTCAGGCATCGGTTGGCGCCATCCGCACTATGCCGCCGTGTTGGAACTTAAGCCCCGCGTGGGCTTTTTGCAAGTGCATTCGGAGAATTTTTTTGGCAGCGGCGGCGCAGCGCTGGCCACGCTCGCCCAAGCGCGCGAGCATTACCCGATCAGCCTGCATGGCGTGGGCTTGTCGCTTGGTTCTGCTTTAGGTATTGACGACTGGCATCTGGATCAATTGACTACATTGGTGCGGCGCATTGAGCCCGTGCGCGTGAGCGACCATGCTTGCTTTGCGCGCGGTCTGCTCAATGATCAAACAGTGCATGCGGCAGATTTGCTGCCCATCCCTTTCACGCACGAATCGCTGAACGTGCTCTGCGCGAATGTGAGCCAAGTGCAAGAGCGTTTGAAGCGGCCCTTGCTGGTCGAGAATTTGAGCGCTTATGTGAGCTTTGCACAGGCTGATTATTCAGATGCTGAGTTCTTGAGCGCGCTGATGCAACGCAGCGGGTGCCAGCTCTTGCTTGATGTGAACAATGTGTTCGTGAATGCACTGAATGATCAAGCTGGACAGCGTGATCGCCCGCAAGCTTTGCGCCAAGCGTGTGAATTTTTAGATGCGCTGCCTGCACATGCTGTGGGCGAGATGCACTTGGCAGGTCATTGCGAGATGGACGACATCGTGATTGATGACCACGGCAGCGCCGTGTGCGATGAAGTTTGGCGGCTGTATGTACATGCGGTGAAGCGCTTCGGGGATGCGCCTGCACTGATTGAATGGGACACGAATGTTCCTGAGCTGGATGTACTGCTTGCACAAGCAACGCAAGCGGATGCGGTGGCAAGCGCCGTATTGGGCAAGGCAGCTGCATGAGCCAAGATCTAGCCGCTGCACAAAGCGCTTTACTGCAAGTTATCCACTCAAATGCTATTAATTTAGTAGCATTTGACGCATATTCTATGCTGGTTGCCGCCCATTTTGGTCTAAAAAATACGCAATTTACCCAGCGCGGCCTGCGCGCCTACCGCGCCAATGCGCAGGAGCTTGCAGAGAAAGCTTTGCAGGCCAGCTATCCCGTGATGCAGCAGCTCTTGGGCGAAGAGAATTTCTCCCATCTGGCGCAAGATCTGTGGCAAGCCTTGCCGCCGCAGTGTGGCGATTTGGCGCAGTGGGGCGATGAACTGCACGCTTATTTGCGTGAAGTCCCGCAGCTACAAGCCTTGCTTGCCGAGCATGCCTATTTGAGCGATGTAGCACGCGTGGAATGGGCGCTGCATCAAGCGGCAAAGGTTGCCGATGCCGCTTTGGATACCGCCAGCTTTCAACTCTTAGCCAGCACCGATCCCGCGCAACTGTGCCTGATGCTCTCACCGGGCTGTGCATTGATCCGCAGCGCCTTCCCAGTGGTTTCGATCTTGCATTTGCATGATGAGCGCCAGCCTGATGCGCATGAGCTGGCGCAACAAGAAATAGCAGCAGGCCATGCACAAACTGCGCTGATTTGGCGGCAAGGTTTTCGGCCAATGCTGGCGCAAGTTGATGTAGCCAGCGCCACTTTGATCGATTCTGCACTGCAAGGTCAATCGTTAGCTGCTGCTGTGGATGCAGCATTCGCTCAAACACCAGACTTTGATTTCAGCGCGTGGCTTTCTGCCAGCGTGAAAAGTGGCTTACTGATCGCCGCCTGCCAACTCTGAAAACGTCTGCATTGCCAGCACCAAATCTGCCCACGCCTTGGCTTTGTCAGGCAAGTTCCGCAGCAAATATGCGGGGTGATAGGTCACGATTACGGGGGCTTGGTAAGTGGCATGCTTGAGCGTGTGAACGCGACCTCTTAGTTTGCCCACAGGCTCGTTGCTGCCCGTCAGAGAGAAAATAGCATATTTGCCCATCGCCAAAATCATCTTCGGGCGCAGCAGCTCGATTTGCCGCGCTAAATACGGCTCGCACATGGCAACCTCATCCGCAGAAGGGTTGCGGTTCGCAGGCGAGCGGCATTTGAGCACGTTGGCGATGTACACACCTTCGCTTCTTGAAAGCCCTTTACCCTCTTTGCCGATCTTCATGGCGGCGAGCATGTTGTCGAGCAGCTTGCCGGCTGGGCCCACAAAGGGCTCGCCTTGCGCATCTTCATTCTCACCGGGCGCTTCGCCCACGATCAGCCAATCGACTTGCGGCGCATCCGTTTCATTGATGGCCGCTTGGCCTACACCAAACACCGTGCGTTTGCGCGATTCGCACAAGGCACAGGCTTGGCAGCTTTGCACGGCTTCTTGCAAAATGGGCCAGCTCATCTGCTCAATGCCAGCAGCGCGTGGAATGCGTGACGTGTGCGCCGGCACGTTGGGTGCAGGGATACTTGGCGTGGGTGCGGTTGCTATTTTTTTAATAGCATGCGACGCATATTCCATGACGGCTACTGGCCGATTTTGCTCATTTCTTGCCACAAAAGCAGGTGCTGGAGCACTCGGGGCAGCGCGTGCCACCACGCGCTCAGGCTCAGGCAGCCAGATGCGAATACCCATCGCCTCCAACATGCTGCGCTGGATCTCATCGAGCGAAAAATCGAAATCAGTGTCTTGCATGCTACGTTAAAGAAAAATTCATCACCAGTGCATCTTCGCGCGTCAAACCGTCCAGCGGATAGTAGCTCTTACGCACATTGATGCGGCGAAAGCCGTAGCGTTCATACACCTCAATGGCCCGCGCATTGCTCACCCGAACTTCTAGCCACAGCCACTGCGCCTTGAGCAGCCTCGATTCATCCGCCAAAGCATCGAGCATCACGCGCGCCCAGCCTTGCTTTTGAAAAGCGGGAGCGACCGTGATGTTGAGCAAATGCATTTCGCCCGGGCCGGGCATGGCGATGTAGTAACCCAGCAAGTCGTGTCCGGCACGCAGGGCTTGGCAGCAATGCCCATTGACAATACTGTCATTCATATTGCCTTCGCTCCAAGGCCACGGGTAGGCCGCGCGCTCGGCGGCCATCACATCAGCGAGCTGCCCTATGCGCATGGGCTCGAAGCTGGCCTCTTGAGGCTGCAAGCTATTCCAAGCGGAAGGGAGGATGGAGGGCATGGCGCTCATGGCTTGATTGTGTGCTGCTGCATCTGTTCAGGTCAAGCTCGCGGCTTGCCGCTCAGCGGTGGTTTGCGCCACTTTGTCGCGCACATACAGCGGCAACGCGAATTCGGCATCCACCAAGCCGCCTGCTGCCATCAAACTGGGTGCTAGAGCCAGCAAGGCGCGGGCGGTGGGCAGGCAATGCAGATGCGGCAAGGCCAACATATCCGCTGAGAGTTGCGCATTCAGCGTGGGGCGAATGTTGCCAGCTAAGAGCGTGGTTTGTGGATTGCTACAGGCTAATTCTTGAGGCTTTTTGAGCAGGTAGCCGGCATCAATACTGCGTAGAGTGCTATTGAATTCATAGTGATTGGCATACACCTCACCCATGCGTGCATCCAGCACGGCGAGGATGTGCGCCTGCGTTGCGCCCTGCATGCGCGCCTCTTGCGCCACGGCCAGCAGCGTATCCACGGGCAGCACCTGGATGCCCGCACCAAAGGCCAAGCCCTGCGCCACCGCGCAAGCCGTGCGCAACCCGGTGAACGAGCCGGGGCCTCGGCCCAACACAATCGCATCCAGCTGCTTGTAGGTTAAATCAGCTCGATGCATTAACGCTTCAATCGCGGCAATCATCGTGCTAGAGGCCTGCGCGCCGCCCTGCGACGTGTGCTCAAACACTGCGCTGCCATGTTGTACCGCAAGGCTCATTTGATCGGTGGAGGTATCAAAAGCCAGCAGCTTCATACCTTCGCCCCCACAAGCGCTGGAGTAGAAGCTGCGCGCACACCCACGACGATGCCC
>JAYVJQ010000011.1:0-6457 GCA_043769055.1 Allobrachymonas sp. | reverse complement strand
ATCATCGAAGCGCGCGCCATCACCAGCGCCAGCGATGAAGAATTCCCCAGCCTGATCTTGAGCCCGCAGTGGGCGATGCATCGTTTGCAGCCCGCGCTTTGCAAAGGTGTGGCAGGTTATGAAGCGAAGCGCAGAGTGGATTTACTAGAGTTGAGCAATGAATGGCTAGCACTTAGCGCGCCATCGTTTGCAGCTACAACACTCGGGCTGTAGCTCAATCAGTACTCTAAGGTGACGGTGTGAACGTTGGAGCCACTACAAACTGCCGTTGTGCACGTGCCTGCTTGATTAGCGGCAATATCAACTTTGACCGTGGAATTTTGGCCGTTCCCGTTGCCAGTCCGCGATGCATTTGATGTTAGAGCTACTGAGTAGGTAACTCCAGCGATTGAGCCGCTCGTTGGAGAAACAGCCACCGTATAGGGCAGTCCATTGCTGCAGACGGCTTCCAAAACACTATTTTGCGTCTGCGCAGCACTAAACGCTGTGTAGTTGAAGAATAAGTCTCTGCCCTGTTGACGAATCACGCACAAAGCTCCCACGCCAACAGAAACGTTGATCTGTGTCGTTAGCGGAGTTGGCAAGTCGAATGGGCCAGTAACTGCAACGCTAGATATAGATGGCGTGATAGTTACCGTATCGACGTATGTACCAGCTGCTGGCGCTGCAGGATTGCCTCCCGCAGTGCCGCGCACTCGCATACCGGTTGCGTTTACAACGTTCGTGTTCAAAAACAGCGATGAGGCTCCAAAAGATACGCTTCCAGTAAGTAAGCCAGAAGCGGCGGTGGGTCCCCAATTCGTTGTGTTACCAAGGTTTGCAACACGCAATATCCAGAATAAAGTATTGCTGCCATTCTTGACGTTCCGAATCCCAACACTAGGGCTGTTAAGGCCATAGTCAGCAGCCAAGCTGTAGTAAATCGTGCTTGGGTCAGAGAGGGATGTTCTTGTGCAACTAACGCGCAATTCACCGCGTGATCCGTTGCCAATTGGCGAACTCGCGTCGTAAAGTTCGCCGATATCTCGCGTAAAAAAATTGCAGCTTACAGCCGCCTGCGCAGTGATTCCAATCGTCGCCATGATTACTGCTGCAAAAAAACTTTTCGATTTGCCTAGCTTCATCGCTTGATTCCTTTACACACCATCGGCGCTAAGCGCACGATCTCTTCTTTGTTGGCGACTTGTGGCATATCCACGTTCATCGTGCATTTCGTATCGTTCCAGCGCAATTCGAGTTGGTTCTTTGCCTGCAAACCTGTGACAAATGCTTCGCCGCGCCGCGCCACATAAAACTCTTGTTTATCACCCAAGATTTGAATGATCGCGCCAGCAGGAGCCACCTCGCCATCTTCCAAAACAATCTTGAGCAAAGCAGCCTGCCCAGCGCGAACAGGGAAGGTTACCTTCACGCCCGAGCGCGCTGGCGGCACCACTGTTTGCTCAATCGTGTCGAGCTCGGCGCCGATGGGCAACTCTTGGGCATTCAGGCGAATGCTGTTTGTTGAGTAGGCCGAGAGGCGGGTGACCAAGGCATAGCCTTCCTCATCCGTGGTGTTCAAGCGGCTGCCGCTAAAGCCCACGCCCACATCGGCATAGCCGGGCACATGTACTAGGGCAAAGCTATCGTTGACCGTGCGTGAGGCGAAGAATTTGCCGTCCATCACAACCAATCCGCCTTGCGCGCCAAGGCGAATAGCTTGGCTGTTGCGCGCGGCTGAAATATCGCCAGTGAGCAAAATTTTGTCGCCTTGGTAATACAAGCCGCCTTCGGCAAAAGCGCTGTTGCTGCTATTGCCGCCACTGCTGCTTCCATCCTCACGCCAACCAGCCAGCGTACGCCAGCCAAACCCAGTGTCTGCGCTTAAGTTTTTGCTCGCAGCGACGTAGTCTTCGGTGCGGCCATTTTGGTGATTCACGTTGGCCGTGAGGTTGATATTGCTCTCCAGCGGAATCGACCAGCTGAGGCCAATGCGCGTGGTGTTGCGGTTGCCGGCCAGTGTGGCGATGAAATTATTGGCCACAGCGCGACTTGCCGTGACCGACAAACTTGACCGGTTGGGCAGCCGCCAAGTGTAATTGGCGCTGGCAGTGTTGACATTGCCGTTGCCAAAAGTTTTGACTTGTGCGAGGCCTACGCCAAAAGCATGGTCTTTATTTATTTCTTTGCGGTAGCTGGCTGAGAGCTGCAAGCGCGTGGTGGCGGTGGTGGTGAGATCGCCCAGCGTGCGATAGTTGCGGCTCGCGCCTTGTGCCCGCAGCGTAAAGCCATCTTTTAGATTAACTTGCTCCAAGCCCAGCAGCCATTGATGGCCTCGGCCCAGGCCATCGGTATCGCTAGCGGTAATGCCCATACGACCTAGCAATTTGCTCATCAAAGCCACGCTCGCACCTAAGCCAAATACCTTGTGATCTTCGCCCAACTGCGCATTGGCTTCCACCGTAAGCGATTTATTGATGCCTAGGCGATACATGCCCGCCGCAAATTTTTCGCCATACTCGTTGCTCTGCGTGCCAAAATCTTTGCGCACCGCGCCAGCCTCTGCGCTCCAATCCGATAGGCCTTCTTCGAGCAAATCCGCAGATGAAAAAAACGGCACCGTGAGCACCGTCTCGCGCCCCAATACATCGCGCACCACGACTCGCGCATCGCCTGAAGTGCCAATAGTCGGGAAATTATCTAAAACAAAGGGGCCAGTGGGCACATTCGAGGTTTGCCTCAGCACATCATTGACATACAGTTCCACCGTACTCGGCGCGCTGGATGTTCCGGAAATCACGGGCAGAGGCTGCGTGTTGAAATTGGGATTGAGCGAAAAATTGCGGCCAATCTGAATGCCGCCAAAATACACCGAGCGTCCGCTGATCCCGCCGCGCGTGCTGGTATCGCCCAAGCGCATGCTGATCTTCTCGTCGGGAAAATTCTTGTTGAATGTGGTCTCAAGGCGGATGAGCTTGCGCTTCCCTAGCGCTGGGGCGTCCGTCAAATTTCTAGCTAGCTCGCTGCTGGTCAACACGCCCCACGGCCCCGAAAGACCCAGTTCCATCAGCGCGCCAGCTTCGGTCGACGAGGCTGCTTGGCTTTGCTTCGTGTGGCTGCTGTTGATGTCGTAATTGAAAAATAGGGCGGTCTCAGGCTTTGTGACGGCGATTTTTTGCGGCGTATTGCTCACAACGCGCGTGGCAGAAAATGCAGCAGGCGAAAAATCAAGAATAAGTGTGTTGCTGTTCGAATTAATTTTTGCAGAATAACCGGGCACCGAGGCCAAAGAAAACCATTCTTCATTGCGGTAACTGATCGCAGGCGCGTTGTTGCGCCGATTCAAACGCCATTCGCTAAAGGTTTCATCGGGCGCATACAAAATGCCATTGCTCTCAATAAACACCCAGCTGCCCACGGGCGCACCATTGATCGTCACTTCCAGCGGCAACACCTTTACGGCCGGCTCGCCGCTGCGCGCACCTGTGGCGGGGCGCGTGAGATCGGCCTGCGCGAGCTTTTCTACCGCGGAATCGAGCTGCGCCAGTAAATCTTGATCTGCCCAAGCATGGCCATGCCAAGGCAACATACCAGCGCCCGCCAACGCAAGCACCAAAGAACGCAAGCGCATGCTGCGGCGCAAAGGTTTAGCGTACATCGACATCGCTTCCCATGGTTTTGCCGTCGTCAAACTTTACTTCCATGCGCGCAGCACCTGCGGGAATGTCTTGCTCAGTTTTATACGGCATGGCTTTTTTAGCACCGGGCAGCACATAGCCGCCGCCATCGAGCTTGATGCTCTCGCCATTGGCGTATTTGAGCGTGACCTCGCGGGTTTGTGCATAAGCTGTGCCGGTGTTGGCGCAGGTGAGAATGGCGGCCTTGGCCTCAGTTTTGGCCAAGCTGCAAGCCATCTGGCGGGCAGCGGGCGGCGGCGTGATGAACACAGGCAGCGAGAAAGCCAAAGCAAAAGGAATATTGATGCCGGGTTTGGCCTTGATCTCAGGCACTTCGCGAATGATCATGCGATAGGTCAGCTGGCGGCTGGCATCTGGCGGCACGAGCCGCGCCAAGCGCACCACCTGCGTGCCGCGCGGGGGAAGCTTGATGATGGGGGGAGACAAAATCAAATCATCGGTCGGCACAAGCTCGTCGGTGCCATCCGCTTTTTGGCTCCAGGTATTGATCTCGGCTTGCAGCACCACCTCGGTATCGCCTTCGTTGCGCAACGTTACGGCAATGGCGCGATCCTTGGGCGTCATGTACAGGCGCACGGGTGATACTGCAAAACTGCCTGCTTGCGCTGCGCAGCTCAAAAGCAAGCCAGAGAGCAGCGCAAAAAAATGAAAGGGGTTCATACGACTATGAAAAATTAAAAAACAATACAACACACAATAATGGGGCAAATCGCATGCGTTTAACCCATCAAAACCAATGACGAACTAACTACGAGCTCACTAAAAACTAACCAAAAACTCCAAGCGCTCGCGGCGCGACACATCAGCAATGCGCAGCGCAGTCACTGTGCCTAGGCCAAATAAGCCCAGCTCGCTTTCAATCAAGCCATTGCCCGCTGCCAGCAAAGAGCCTGCACCAAACACATAGCGAAAAGCGCCCCCATGCACACCCGCTATCACGGGTGTGCCGGGAGCGGCTTCAATACTCACCACTTGCCCCGTACTGCACACCACACGCACCACAGCTCCCGTTTGCTCGCTGGCCACACTGCTAATACACACGCCCGCTTGAGAGGTAGGCGAGAGCGAATTGAGCCGAATGTTGACGTGGAAGTTAGCGCTCTGCTGGCCGGCTTGTGAGGCCACCAAAAAAGCGGCAACAACTACGGCCAATATAGAGCGAAAAACAGAGTGTGATGTGATGCGCATGTCGTAGTAAGGCCCCGATGGCTGCTTACCAGCTAACTGTCAAAGTACGCAGTTTATTTGTCGCCGCTGTGTTTATACAAATGCCGCCCGCTGTACCGCACGCGCCGCCTTGACCGGCAGTAGCTGCTGGCGTAAGTGTGTAAGCCTGCACAATCCCATTGCCGGTTTGTCCGGATGTAGGTGCACCAAGTGGGACTCCAGTAATCGTGTATGCAATTTGCACTGCGTTGTCAGTCACTGACACTGCATCCAAACCAATGCCGTAAGGGAGACCGCTGGTGCATGTGACATTAGCCGTCGTGCCCACGATTGCGCTGGCAGCAACAAACGAATCGTAGGTGAAGGACATGTCAGTAATCGCAGTAGCAATTGAGCAGCTAGCATTCAGTGTGATGTTGACATTGAATGTGCCAGAAGTAGTTCCTGCTGCGTTCACGATTGTTGAGCCGAGCGCAGTAAAACCGAACAATGCAACAGCTGCGATTTTTGTGAATTTTTTCATGATAATTTCCTATTGATGTGGATAAACCACTGGTTAAAAAATAAAGATTACTTGTTGAGTATTTGACTTGAAATGAACATTGGCTGTGGCCTAGATTATTACCAAGTCACCGTCAAGGTTCGCTGGCGCGCACCATTGCCAGTGTTATTGCATATGCCTCCAGGCGCGCTGCACAGACCACCTTGAAGACCAGCTAAATTGGCTTCAATGATGACATTTTGTGTCAGCCCGTTACCAGTGTTTTTGCGAGTTAAAGTGTTCAAGCCGCCACCAGACATCGATAAAGAGTAGCCCAACGCCACAACACTGTCGGTGTAAAGATAAGTGCCCGTACCAGGAATTAACTGTCCACCAGAATTTGTGTCTAGAGCTATGCCGTATGGCAAGCCATTGGTACAAGTTATTGCGGCAGTCGTTTGAGCGCTTGCACCGCCCACAGAAGAGCCAAAAGACTCATATGTCACGTTGATGTCGCTCATGAAGGCAATGCTGCACGACGAGTTTAGTTTGATGTTGACATTGAAAGTTTTGCTATCTGTTCCAGAAGCCTGACTCCCAGTCGCCATCAACATACACGCCGCTGCAATAGGCACGACCATTCGTGCAGGCCGCATTGCGCTTTTTGCGGCGCTTTGCAGCGTTCTGACAATTCTTCGCATAGAGAATCTCCTTGTAAAAAAATAAAGAAACCGCGTTGCTTCTTGTCGTAATTTCAAATAAATATCTTCACAGAAGTTACTAAAAACGTACGTCGTGACACATTGCGTAAACGAATGATGGCAGCGAAAAAGAATTTGTACATCCTCACAACTGATGAGGCAAAGTGGCCTTTTTGCTTAATCGCGCTCAACTGTAAAAAATCATGCGAACAACGCCATGCTTGCTCATACGCAGCATGCTCGTGAGAGCGCTAAATATCTACAGTAATCAACGCGTTATCAAGAAATTTCATATGGCCACGAGCAGCTAATTAGATGTGGAAGCGGCGTTTTGCCTTGCGCAAGCGATTACATTGAAAGTAGTCTTTTTATTCGTTTATTTGATTTATATTTAAATGGCTAAATTAAATTCGTGCGTGTCATTTGAAAAA
>JAYVJQ010000010.1:0-2712 GCA_043769055.1 Allobrachymonas sp. | reverse complement strand
TAACACGGCTCTCGCTCTAGTCGCGCCAGATATGGCCAGCGTAGATCAAGTCATTGCACATCGCCTCAGCTCCGACGTTCCCCTGGTTGGGGAGGTTTCCCGCTATATTATTTCTGCAGGCGGGAAGCGCCTGCGTCCCGCCTTGTTGCTTTTGATTTGTGGTGCATTGGGCTATACAGGCGCGCAAAGATTCAATTTGGCGGCGGTTGTGGAATTCATTCACACCGCCACTTTGTTACATGATGACGTGGTCGACGACTCCCAATTGCGTCGCGGATTAGCAACAGCCAACGAATCATTCGGCAATCCAGCAAGCGTGTTGGTGGGAGATTTTCTTTACTCACGCGCTTTTCAGATGATGGTCGATGCGGGTGACATGCGAATCATGGAAATTTTGTCAGATGCAACCAATATCATCGCTGAAGGTGAAGTGATGCAACTCATGAATATGCATGATGCCACCTTGGATGAAGCAGGCTATTTGCGTGTTATTCGCTCCAAAACGGCCAAACTTTTTGAAGCCAGCGCTCGACTTGGGGCCGTTTTAGCAAAATCGCCTCAAGAGCTCGAACTGGCTTGCGCCCAGTATGGTCAAGCCTTAGGTACAGCCTTTCAGGTCATTGATGACGTACTGGACTATGACGGCGACCCCACGGTCATGGGGAAAAGTCTGGGCGATGACTTGCGCGAAGGCAAATCAACACTGCCGCTGATTATCGCCATGCAACGAGGCAATGCTGCACAGCGCGGCATTATTCAAGAAGCCATAGAGACAGGAAATCTGGCTAGCTTGGATGTTATTTTGTCGGTTGTGCGCGAAACAGGCGCCTTAGAAGCATCCAGAGAAGCCGCTGCCGCAGAGGCTCAACGCGCAATTGATGCTTTAAACAACATCGCGCCTAGTCAATATAAGGATGCTTTACTACAATTAGCATCTCAATTATTAATAAGACGCTCATAATAACAAGCGACGTCGGCTTGAAAATACAAATCCTAGGAACTTATGGCAACCATTGCAAGTAACAGCGCCACAAAAGGCGTTAAAGAATTTGTGTTCGAATGGGAAGGCAAAGACCGCAAAGGAAAGCAGGTTCGTGGCGAAATTCGCGCCGCCGGCGAAAATTTGGTACAGGCTTCATTACGGCGCCAAGGCGTCCTACCCACCAAAATCAAGAAGCGCAGCACGCGATCTGGCAAAGCAATAAAGCCCAAAGATATCGCCATCTTCACGCGACAATTCGCAACGATGATGAAAGCGGGAGTGCCATTACTACAAACCTTTGATATCGTAGGTCGAGGCAACCCAAACCCCAGCGTCACCAAGCTGTTGGGCGATATTCGCGCTGAAGTCGAAACAGGAACTTCTCTGAGCGCATCATTTCGCAAATATCCAAAATACTTCAATGCTCTGTATTGCAATCTGATTGAAGCCGGTGAGACTGCAGGCATTTTAGAGGCGCTTCTTGACCGTTTAGCCACTTACATGGAGAAGACCGAGGCCATCAAATCCAAAATTAAGTCCGCATTAATGTATCCGATTGCTGTGGTAGTGGTTGCATTCGTTGTTGTAACGATCATCATGATTTTTGTGATCCCTGCCTTCAAGAGCGTTTTCAGTTCTTTTGGTGCTGATTTGCCAGCCCCGACCTTGTTCGTGATGGCGATCAGTGAGTTCTTTGTGAGCTATTGGTGGTTGATTTTTGGTGTTATCGGAGGCGGTATTTATTTCTTCATGCAAGCTTGGAAGCGCAACGAAAGAATGCAGATGGTCATGGATCGGGTTTTGCTGAAAGTCCCCGTTTTTGGAGTGCTGATAGAGAAATCTTGCGTTGCACGCTGGACACGTACCCTTTCAACTATGTTTGCTGCTGGCGTTCCGTTGGTTGAAGCGCTTGATTCGGTCGGTGGGGCCTCAGGTAATTCTGTTTATTTAGAAGCAACTACCAAAATTCAACGAGAAGTATCAACAGGAACCAGTTTGACAAATGCGATGACCAACGCTGCAGTCTTCCCTTCCATGGTGCTACAAATGTGCGCGATTGGTGAGGAATCTGGAACTATAGATCATATGCTGGGCAAAGCAGCTGACTTTTACGAGTCCGAGGTTGACGATATGGTCGCTGGCCTGTCTAGTTTATTAGAGCCAATTATCATCGTTTTTCTGGGTACTATCATCGGCGGCATTGTAGTGTCTATGTACTTGCCGATTTTCAAATTGGGACAAGTGGTCTAACGATGTCAATTGAAGTCTTGCAGGCTGGCTTGGCTGGCATTTTGGGTTTGCTCATTGGCAGCTTTCTCAATGTAGTTATCTATCGTTTACCCAAAATGCTTGAGCATCAATGGACAGCGGAATATGCCGAATTTTCCGGCAATACAACACAGCCTGAAAAGACCTTCAACCTCTTGTTGCCGAGGTCTCACTGCCAGCAGTGTGGTCATCAAATTCGTTGGTATGAAAATATACCCCTTTTAAGCTACCTCTATTTACGTGGCAAGTGTTCAAACTGTCATACCCATATCAGCGCACGATACCCGTGGGTCGAGTTATCGGTCGGCGTTTTATTCTCCTTGTGTATATGGAGGTGGGGCTTTACGTCAACTGGTTTTGCATGGTGCGGCTTCAGTGCTGCACTGGTCACACTTTCGCTGATTGATTGGGATACGACCTTGCTGCCTGACAGCATCACAATGCCCTTACTCTGGGCTGGC
>JAYVJQ010000009.1:0-2655 GCA_043769055.1 Allobrachymonas sp. | reverse complement strand
GCGGCGTTGCAGGGCGATTTTTCAAACCCCGATCGCGTGGGTTTTTCGGGCCGCTACGCGCTGGCTTGCGGCGATCGCACCTGGCCGGTGGCTTATGTGGCTGCGCGCCTGTATGCGCCGCGCGTGATTGAGGCCATGTGGCTTGCCAGTGGCGGCAGGCTCAGCGGCCAAGTGCGCGAAGAAGCTTTGCCACGCACGGCAAAGCTGTTAGTGAGTGCAGACTCACTACCGTTGGCCGAGATCATTGCCGATGTGAATAAATTCTCCAACAATGTGATGGCGCAGCAAGTTTTTCTGACCTTGTCCAACCAATTGCCCAGCCCCGGCAGGCAAGGCAGCTTTGCCGCATCGCAGCGCCAAATCGCCCTGTGGTGGAAGAAGACCTTGCCCGGTGTCGAGCCCCCCGTGCTGGAAAACGGCTCGGGCCTGTCGCGCAAAGAGCGTGCAACGGCCGCATCGCTCACCGCGCTATTGCAGCACGCCGCGAGCAGCCCGCAGGCCACCGTGTTTGCCAACTCCATGGGGCTGGCAGGTGTCGACGGCACGGTGCAGCGCATGCGCGATCGCAACCCTAATTCTCCCGCCATCGGCAATGCCCAGCTCAAAACCGGCACTCTGCGCGATGTGGCCGCCATTGCAGGCTACGCCACCGCAGTGAGCGGCCAGCGCTACAGCATCGTCGCGATCATCAACCACGGCAACGCCCCCGCCGCGCGGCCAGCGCTGGATGCACTGGTGGAGTGGGTGGTGAATACACGTTAAGCGTATTTCAGCTGATTTATACAACCAAAACAATCGTTTGCCGGCATAGAATATACATAGTATGCTACTAAAATCATAGTGACTGACATGCAACTCCCCGACCTGATTGGCACCATCGCCGCCATCCTCACCACCTGCAGCTTCATCCCCCAAGCGCTCAAAACCTTCCGCACCCGCGATGTGAGCGGCATCTCCCTGAGCATGTACAGCGCGTTCACTGCTGGCGTGGCGCTCTGGTTGGTCTATGGCGTGCTGCTCATGGCCTGGCCCATCATCGTGGCCAATGTGATCACGCTGAGCCTAGCGCTCAGCATCTTGCTCATGAAACTGCGCTACCGCTGAGGCGCGAGTTGCGTGCAGGCAACAAAGCCGCAACTCCCCGCCAGTTGGAGAGCCTTTTCTAAACCATCTCAGCGAAAACCCCCTGTCGGTGTGTGGAATTACCCGTTACCATGAACACATAAACGAACGATCGTTCTTTTTAAGATTTTCAATGCACACAGGAGCACATATGAAGCGGATTAAAAGGATACTTGGCGCAAGTTTGGCGGCGTTGCTGCTGGCCAGTTGCGGCGGCGGCGGGGGTTCAGCCAGCAGCAATTCAGTGGGCTTCACCCAGATTGCTTCGTTTGGGGATAGCTTGAGTGATCCTGGCGCTTTTTCTGTGGGCAGCGTCGCACTGCTAGGTGGGGGACGCTATACCATCAATTCTGGTAGCCAAACTGCGCCAAGCAAAATCTGGTTAGATTTGATAGCTGCACAACTATCATTGCCCGCGCCTTGCGCGGCTGTGAAAGGCTTGACATCTCGCGCACCTTTTGGCGCACCTGTAGCTCGCACAACACAAGCAGGCTGCACCAATTACGCCCAAGGCGGTTCTCGCGTTATCAACCCAATTGGGCCAGCCAACTCAGCACTTCCTGATGCAGCAGGTGGCGCTGTTGGTCAGCTCACAGAGCCTGTAACCACACAAATCAGCAACTATCTTGCTGCCAACGGCAATACTTTCGGCCCCAAAACATTGGTGACGGTTCTCGCGGGCGGTAATGATACTTTCTTTAATGGAAACGGTGTGTCAGCTGCAGCAGCGGGTGGCATGGGTGCGGTAGGCGCGGGCTTGTTTGCTGGCTGGACGAATGGTGCAGATGCGCTCGCTGCAACTCTTGCCGCTGGCGGCACAACGGCAACGAATGCCGCGATTGCTCAAGCAATCACGACAATGTCACAGGCCGGCACGACCCTTGCCAATCAAATCAAAACCGAAATTGTTGGCAAAGGCGCTAAGTACGTATTGGTCATGAATTTGCCAGATGTGGCATCTTCGCCATACGGTGTAGAGAATCCAACAGCTGTGCCATTGGTCAACCAAATGGTTCAGGCATTCAACGCATCACTCACAGCTGGCTTAAGCGGTGTGAGCGGCGTGGTCATTGGCGATACTTACACAACAAGTCGTGAACAATTTACCAACCCTGGCGCTTTTGCAGCAAGTAATTCCAGAAATCGTGCCTGCAAGCGTGCTCCTGACAATGCGCTCGATGGTGCTTCTCTTGTTTGCAACCCAACCAATGTCATTGCCGGCGATGTGTCTAAATATCTCTTTGCCGACGATGTTCATCCTACGCCTTACGGTCACCAATTGATTGCGCAATTCGCCGCCAAAGTTCTCGCCACGGCTGGCTGGCTCTAAGCACCCCATTAGGAGACAAACATGAATTTCAAACCTGTATTCCTTGCCGTGCTCGCCCTCGGCGCCGCTTCAGCCTTCGCACAAAAAGCCGGCAGCTGGTCTGCCTCCTTGGGCGTGACGCAAATCTCACCAGATGTCAACAGTGGCAATCTCTCTGCGCCTAGCCTGCCCGGCACCAAAGTGGATGTGGGTGACAACACCCA
>JAYVJQ010000008.1:0-6616 GCA_043769055.1 Allobrachymonas sp. | reverse complement strand
ATCGTTACTTTCTTACTCTGCGGAACGGGGCAAACCTTCGATTTTAGTCTCTGGCTGCACGCCAAAGAGGCGTTTGAACCATTGCGCCAGATCATCCATATAGCAATACGCCACGGGCACGACCACCAAGGTCAGCAGCGAGGAGGTGATCACGCCGCCAATCACTGCTTGCCCCATCGGCGCGCGTTGCTCCGAGCCTTCGGAGAGCGCAAAGGCCAAGGGCACCATGCCAAAGATCATGGCCAGTGTGGTCATCAAAATCGGGCGCAGGCGCACTTTAGCAGCCAAGAGCAAAGCTGCGGTCCTCTCCATGCCGTCTTCTCTGGCGCGAATCGCAAAATCCACCAGCAAAATCGCATTCTTCGTGACCAAGCCCATCAGCATGATCACCCCGATGACGGAGAACATCGACAAGGTTGAGCGAAACAGCAGCAGCGCCAGCACCACACCAATCAATGTGAGCGGCAGCGCCGTCATGAGCGCCAGCGGCTGCAAAAAGCTTTTGAATTGGCTGGCCAAGATCATGTAAATAAAAATCACAGCCAAGGCCAGCGCTGAGACGGCATAGCCAAAGGATTCGGCCATATTTTTGGTGCTGCCGCCAAACTGGTAGCTGTAGCCGGGAGGCATGGCAATCTCATCCAGCGTTTTGCGAATATCGGCAGACACTTCGCCCGCTGCGCGGCCAAACACGTTGGCATTGATGGCTACCTCGCGCGTGAGATCGCGCCGGTTGATTTGATTGGGGCCGGTGCTCTCGCGCACGCTGGCCACTTGATTGAGCCGCACCACGCGCGAGCTGCCATCGGCGTTTGCTCCAAGAGCAAACGGCAAGCGCTCTAAATCTTGCGGCGTGTTGCGCGCATCGGGGGCGAGGCGCACATTCACGTCATAGGTTTGGTCATCTGGTGCGCGCCAGTTGCCCACAGTTTGCCCAGCTACCAAGGTGCGCAGGCTCGATCCAATTTGTGCCGCTGTGAGGCCCAAATCCGAAGCCACCTCGCGGCGCACATCCACCTCAATCGTGGGCTTGGCCGGCTTGACGCTGGAATCCAAATCCACCAAACCAGGAATCTCGCGCAGTTTGGCCAGCACTTGCACCGAGAGGCGCTCCAGCTCTTTCAAATCTGTGCCCTTCAGAGCCAATTCAATTTGCTTGCCGCCGCCCACGGCATCCAGCGTGCCAGCCTGCGTGACGGTGATGCCTGCGATGGTTTGCAGGCGATCTCGCAGTTGCGCGGAGATTTGATCCACACTCAAGCTGCGCTCGCTGCGATTGGTCAGGCGCACATACACGTTTGCATAAATTTTTCCCTGCGCATTGCCGGTGTTGATGGTGGACAGCGTGTAGCGCACCTCGGGACGCTCGCGGATGATGGCCTCCACTTGCTTGACCTTGGCTTCCGTGGCTTCCAAAGACGAGCCCACTGGCGTATAGAAGCTGATGTTGCTCTCGCCAAAATCAGCCTTAGGCACAAACTCTGTGCCCAGCAAGCGCACCATGCCAATGCTCACGGCAAAGATGCCGACTGCCAGCAGCATCGTGGTTTTCTTGTGCTTCAAAGCCCAGCGCAGAAGGCTTTGGTAGCCATTGCCCAGCTTTTCTGTGCCGCGATCAAAGGCATGCGTCACGCGGCCAATGGTTTTGTCATACCAAGTGACGGGTTTGAATGGCTTGCCATGCTGGTCAATCGCAGGATCGTGCCAGATAGACGACATCATCGGATCGAGCGTGAAGCTCACAAACATTGAGATCATCACCGCCGCCACAATCGTGATGCCAAACTCGTGGAAGAACTTGCCAATGATGCCGCCCATGAAGCCAATCGGCAAAAATACAGCCACGATAGAAAACGTGGTGGCCAGCACCGCTAAGCCAATTTCCTGCGTGCCATCGAGCGAGGCTTGATAGGGCGATTTGCCCATTTGGATATGGCGCACAATGTTTTCGCGCACCACAATCGCATCGTCAATCAACAGGCCCACGCACAGCGACAGCGCCATCAGCGTGATCATATTGATCGTAAAGCCGAACATGTTCATGAACAGAAAAGTGCCGATCAAGGCGATTGGCAAGGTGAGGCCGGTGATGACCGTAGAGCGCCAGGAATTGAGGAAGAGAAACACAATGAGCACAGTGAGGAATGCGCCTTCAATCAAGGTTTGCCGCACGTTGTTGACCGAGACGCGAATCGAGCGTGAATTGTCTTGAATCTCTTGCAGCTTGATGCCGGGGGGCAGCTGCTTTTCCATTTCTTGAATGGTTTTCTTCAGGCCATCGACCACATCAATCGTGTTTTCATCTTGCGATTTTTGCACCGAGAGCAGCAGGGTGCGGCCTCCGTTGTAAAGCGCGAGATTCTCTGCTTCTTGCGCCCCATCGGCCACGCGAGCAAGCTGGCCCACGGTGATGGCCGAGCCCCCGCTGGCTTGACCAGCGCTCGTCAAGCCCCTGCGCGCCACAATGATCTTGGCAAAATCTTCTGGCCGCAGCACACGCGATTGCACCTGTACCACGCGCTCTTGCGCGAGCGATCGCACCGCGCCCACAGGAATGTCTTGGTTTTCATTGCGAATGGCGCTGACCACCTGATCGCCGCTGATGCCGTAAGCCTCCAGCGCTTGCGGGTTGAGATAAATATTGATCTCGCGCTTGGTCGCGCCCACGAGCGAGACGGAGCCTACGCCGCGTACATTTTCTAGGCGTTTCTTGAGATTTTGATCCGCCCAGTTGGTCAGCTCCACGCCGCTCATGGCCTTGCTTTGCGCAGTCTCTTGCGGCAGCACCGCCACCGACCACACCGCACGTGCAGAAGGGTCAAAGCGCAGCACGCGCGGCTCTTTAACTTCAGTGCGCAAATTGGGGCGCACAGCGGCCACTTTCTCGCGCACATCATCGGCGGCTTTGCGCCCATTGATGTTGAGCTGAAACTCAATCACGACCACCGAGGCACCTTCGTAGCTGCGCGAGGTCAGGGCGTTGATGCCGGCAATTGAATTAACGGCTTCTTCAATTTTCTTAGAAACTTCTGATTCCACAATCTCAGGAGCAGCGCCAGGATAGTCCGTTGCCACGATCACTACCGGGAAATCAATGCTCGGAAATTGATCGACTTTTAAGCGCTGATAACTGAAGATGCCCAGCACCATCAGCGCCAGCATCATCATGGTGGCAAACACTGGGTTTTGCAGGCTAACGCGTGTAAACCACATCTTATTTGACCGCCATCTTCACTGCGGTATTTTCGCGCAGATTTCCAGCGCTAGCCCTTGTAAGCTGAGCACCAGAAGCTATGTTTTTCATAGCAATCATGGTTTGACCTTGCGCCTCGCCGCGCTCGCCCATTTGCACGGTTTGGTGCACGATGCGGCCATTTTGAATGAGCTGCACGTAGGGCTGCGGCTTGTCGGTGCGCACGGCGGATAGCGGCACGGCCAAGGTGGTCAAGTTGATCGTATCGAGTGTGCCTTGGGCAAACAAACCTTGGCGCAGGCCGGGCAACTGCGCCACGCTCAGATACACCAGCACACTGCGGCTGCTGCTTGAGGCACTGGGGTTGATGCGGCTCACGGTAGCGGCAATGTCTTCTGGTCGGCCTTCCACCTTCAAGCGCGCAGTTTGGCCAATGCGCAGCTGCACCGAATCGCTGGCAGCCAGCGGCGCTTCCAGCTCCAAACGGCTCAAATCCACAATCTCGATCACGCGCGCGTCAATGCCCACGCGCTCGCCGCTTTGGGCCAAGCGCTGGCTCACGATGCCGCCAATGGGCGCGGTGAGCACGGTGTCTAGCACGGATTTTTTGGCCACATCCAGCCCGGCCAGAGCGGCTTTGTGATTGGCCTGCGCCGATTGCAGCGAAGCCAGTGAGGTATCCAGTGCAGTCTTAGAGATGAAGCCTTGATCAACCAAAGCTTTGTTGTTATCGAAGCTACGCTGGGCAATATCGATTTGAGCCTTGGCGGCATCGGCGGTTTCTTGCGATTGGCGCACACGGGCGGCGTATTCGCTGCTTTCCACGCGAGCGACGATTTGCCCCGCTTTGACGGCATCGCCTTCGCGCAGCGTCAATCCTTGCAACTCGCCAGCAACCCGCGCTTTGACCACCGCAGAATTGACCGCTTTGAGCGAGCCAGAAATCGGCACGCCTTGCGACAGCTCCATGCTTTGCACGGTGAATACATCGCTTGCGGCCAGTTCAATCATCGGCTCGGCTTTGGCGGTTGCGGTGGGTACAGTGTTTTGCGGATTGGCGGCAGCCTGGCGCTTGTCCAATACGCGCATCGCACCGCCGCCAATTAAAAGCAGCGCAAGTGCGCCAGTGATCCATTTGCTTGAAGTCTTCATGGGGGCTTGAATAGTCAGGAAGTTTGTTTTTTAACAGGCGCAGATGTCTGGGGTGTAAACGAAGGATGGCGAAGGCCCTGAGCCACGATATCTGCTTGCATTTGTAAATAGCGCTGCGGATCGATTTTCTCCCCCGAAGGGCAGCAGCCGCTCATGGAATGCTTCCACATAATAAGAAACATGATGGGTGCCAAGATGCTGAATACCGCATATTCCACATCCACCTTGCGAAACTCACCGCTGGAAATACCCCGCTCAATCACCATCGCAATCAACTGATGGCCGGGGATGATGACCTCTTGCTGGTAAAACTCCGCCAGCTCGGGGAAATTGCCTGCTTCGCTCATCATCAGCTTGCTGATGCCCGAGGCTTTGGTGTTGCCATAGCGCTCCCACCATTGCTGCATCAAGTAGTGCACCAGTTCGGCGCTGGTGCCGGGAAAGCTTTGTAACTCGCTGAACGCTTCTTTGATCGTACCGCCAATGTGTTCGCGCACCACGGCTTTGAATAGCTCGTCCTTACTCGGGAAATACAAAAACAAGGTGCCTTTGGACACGCCAGCACGCTGCGCTACTTCCTCAGCCCGCGTAGCGGCAAAGCCTTTTTCGACGAACAAATCCAACGCTGCTGCCAGCAATTCACCTGGGCGAGCTTCCTTGCGCCGCTCGCGCTTATCCGGGCGCTCGTTGGCTTCTGGCGGGCTGAAATGGGTGGTGGGTGGCATGATTACTGACCGGTGGGTTAGTAATGTAGCGGAATTACGCGCGCTGGTCAAATGTGATGCGCTTGTGTGATGGAGTGAAAATGCAGCGATTCACTGGTTTCAAGCACTTTTTTAAAGCAAAAATGGCAAGTAGCCGGGAAGAAATAAGCGTGGAGTGCTATGAATACTATAGTGTTCAAAGAATCATTGCTTAGGAATCAAAGCCAAACCCAGCAACTCATGCAGCACTTGTCGAGTGCGGCGCAGCCCCATGCCGGAGGGAAACCAATCCAAGCCCATGGCTTGATCGCGCTCTAAAAACTGTGTGGGTGCGGGCAGCACTTTGAGCGATGTTGCAGCAAAGGCTTTGAGCGAGCGCGGCATGTGCGAGGCCGTGGTAACCAAAACAATGCGCTCGATACCCGCTTTTTGCAGCACATCGGCCATATGTTGGGCATTGCCCTGCGTGTCGCGCGATTTGCCTTCCTGCCAGCGCATGCTAGGTAGGCCCAGCTGGGTGAGCCAGCGCTGAGCGGCGGCGGCTTCGGAATCTACCGAGCCTTCTTGCGCCCAGCCCACGCCCCCCGCAAAACCCAGCGGCAGCCCCGTGGCCTTGGCCAGCGAGGCGCCATAGTGCAAGCGCTGCGCAGAAGTCTCGGACAATGCTGCCTCGCCATACTCGCGGCTCACACTCTGTTGACCACCACCCAGCACAATGACTGCCTGAATTTGCTGCTGCTTGACGGCAATCGCCATCAACTGTGGATCCAGCGGTGCAGGCGGCCTAAGCACCACCCGCTCCAGCCAAATCGCCGTGCCTTGGCAGCAGGCCAGCCAGAGCAGGGCGAACGACAGCACAAAACCCATCTTGCCCAAAGCCCCCCAAATCACCTTCTCGCTGCGCGAGAGCATCAAATAGCCCAGCAGCATCAGCAACAGCAATGAGGCTGGGGGCAAGGCAATGGCCGTGAGCCAAGGTTTGAGAGAGCCAAGTTCGAGCATGCTCAAGATTTTAGTGGGATCAACTACCTAGACTTGGTATGAAAAGCCAGATGATCAATGCTACTGAATATATAGCGCTCTGCGCATATTCTATGCCGGCTAGATGCTCAAAATGCTTCAAAAAGTAGGCAAAAATAAGGCGCTTTCATACGGTTTTGCGTATCGCCCAAGAGACTCACCAAGATGCGTCAAATTGTTTCCGAAGTTGCTCAATCGACGACTCGCTGAGAGCTTCTGTGTTGGGGCACAGCAGGGTCAATCGTGCGGTTTCTTCTAATTCTTCCAAGGTGGCCATCGCGGCCGTTGGCGATTGATGCCAGACGATGGGGCCGAGGCGGCTTTGCATCAAAGCATGCAAGACAAATCCTCGCGCGGCATAAGCTGCGATCAGCTCTTCAGCCAAAGTAGCCACTTCTGGCGCGCCGGGCCGGTGATAGGGCAATACGGGCACATGGCCTACTTTCATCACGAAATAGGGCGTGATGGGCGCGAGCAGCTCTGCAAAGCCAGCAAGGCCCTGCAAACTCGTGGCTTGTAGGCTCAACGCGACCGCATGTGTGCTGTG
>JAYVJQ010000007.1:0-5988 GCA_043769055.1 Allobrachymonas sp. | reverse complement strand
AATTACAGAAAAGAAGTTGCTTTATCGTTTGTACAGATTTCGTAGACATACATTTCAAAATTCAAGTCAACACACTTTTTTCATACAGTATTCGTTAATCTGGGAATATCACACGATATACAGTGATTCCCTCTCGCCAATAAGATGGGCCTTGGCGTACTCTGATGTTCAAAGATGGCGAATGCCCAATTGTCTGGCCGTCTTTGATCACTGGCCCTTTTGCAACGAGATACTGCGCGGTACCCAACAGTAGGCTGAACACCTCTAGGCCATTGCGATTGACATCCTTAGCCTCGATTTCACGGAGATCAAACTCCTCCATTCCCTGTGTCGATAAAGAAAAACCTTTTTTGACATCGTTGGAAATTCTGAAATTCATCCAAAGCCAAACAGGTGGACTAGAGCGACTCGCCGTAGCACTCTGTTTTAGAAATGCCTCTCGTGATTGAAGACTCGCTCCCCAGTAGCTAGCAACAGCGTTTGAATCCATCAAAACTGCGATGATATCTGTCAGCAAGAGACTTGTATCTAGCCTATCCAAATTTGTGTCTAGCACGCTGACAAAAATATGTCCCATGTGTTTTGAGGTGTCTTCACAGGCTGAGCTCCAGTACCATGCACCTTGGCAAAGATCATCAACTTGTCCTTTTGGAATGGGTCGATCAATCAAACCTATCATAACTGTACCCCCACGAACTCGCAAAAGAATGACTGATTTCCCATCGGCTTCCATGCTGTCGATCTTGACTCGGCCTTTGATGCGCTCTTCTAGTTTGGTACGAAACTGGTTGGCATCTGGCAATCTTGGCTCATTGATTAAAACCATCGAACTAGCGCGAATCTTGCTGGACTCGGATGCAAAAGAAAAGCTAGTTGCCAATAAAAAACTTAGAAGAATAAAGATGTATCGCATACTGAATGAATTTCCATTGGTATCACTGTAGTTGAGAGTCTAGATGAATTCCATGAAGCTAGCAGCACCAGATGGAATCACTGCTTCGTCGAGTCTGTAAGGCTTTGGCATTTATCGCGACAGATATGCATCCCACTAAGGAGCTCAGCATGACACGTATTTTCATTACTCCCATTTTCATAGCACTCTGCGCAGGTTTTATAACGGCTACAAGCGTATTTGGC
Source organism: Allobrachymonas sp. (assembly GCA_043769055.1). Lineage (GTDB taxonomy): Bacteria > Pseudomonadota > Gammaproteobacteria > Burkholderiales > Burkholderiaceae_C > JANMDU01. Next base: position 4,851 of record JAYVJQ010000007.1, on the reverse strand, counting down.
TTAGAAAACTGCTCCGCCAAGTCGGCTGCCACGCTCACGCCCGTTATAGAGCTGTACACCTCCGAGGGCTGCAGCTCCTGCCCGCCTGCGGATGCTTGGCTCTCCACTTTCAAGGCTGCGCACAAAGAAGGCAAAGTGGTGGCGCAAGCCTTTCATGTGAACTACTGGGATTACATCGGCTGGAAAGATCGCTTTGCCGCATCCGCCTATACACAGCGCCAGCGTGAGCTCTCAGCCCGCACACGATTGAACAGCATCTACACCCCACAAATCGCCAAAAATGGCATCACGGTGCGCGATACCGACAACGCTGCCGCGCTCATCGCCCCCAAAGAATCCGCGCAAGCCAGCATCACGCTCAAACAATTAGAAGCCAATCGATTCGAGGCCATGATCGAACCTACTCAAGCCATTGGTCCGTGGACAGCTTATTTCACTGTCACCGAACACGATCACTTGAGCAAAGTGACGGCTGGTGAGAACAAAGGCGAGACTTTGATCAACGATTTCGTGGTGCGCCAGTATGTGCCGCTGGGTCAGTTCAGCGGCGCGCAAACTTTGAAATTCAGCAGCCTCGCCCCAACTGTGACTTCAGGCAAAACGCATCCACGCCAGATCAATCTGGTGATCACTGATGCGAAAACGGGGCGCACGATGCAAGCGCTCAGTGCGTCGTGCTAAAGCCTATTTTTTAAGCAAAGTAGGCCACTAGCCGGCATACAATATGCGCAGAGTGCTATTATTTTAATAGTGATCGCGATCCACAATAGCGATGCACAACTTCAAGCTGTGATCGGCACGATATTGTCCGTCCCCGTTGCGCCAAAGGCCTGCTCGCGCAGCAGCGCCAACTGATCGCGCACACGAGCGGCTTTCTCGAACTCCAGATTCTTCGCGTGATCGAGCATTTGCTTTTCTAGGCTCTTGATGCGCTTGCCCACATCGCGCTCGCTCATGTCTTCGACCTTGGCGCGATCCATCTCGCGCTGCTCGGCGGCTTTGCTGGCTTTTTCGCTATAAACGCCATCAATCAAATCGCGCACCTTCTTGACGATGCTCATCGGCGTGATGCCGTTGTCTAGGTTGTGCTGCGTTTGCTTGATGCGGCGGCGCTCCGTCTCGTCCATCGCCTTTTTCATGCTGTCGGTGATGCGGTCGCCATACAAGATCGCGCGGCCATTCAAATTGCGGGCTGCGCGGCCAATGGTTTGAATCAAGCTTCGCTCAGCCCGCAAGAAACCTTCTTTGTCTGCATCCAAAATTGCCACGAGCGACACTTCAGGAATATCCAAGCCCTCGCGCAGCAAGTTAATGCCCACCAGCACATCAAACAAGCCCAGCCGCAAATCGCGCAAGATTTCCACGCGCTCCACCGTGTCCACATCGCTGTGCAAATAGCGCACTTTCACACCGTTGTCGGCCAAATAATCGGTGAGCTGCTCGGCCATGCGCTTCGTTAAGGTAGTGATTAGCACGCGCTCATTTTTATCCACACGGATGCGAATTTCTTGCAGCACATCATCCACCTGATTCGTGGCAGGGCGCACCTCTACCTCAGGATCGACCAAGCCCGTAGGCCGCACCACCTGCTCCACCACCTGGCCCGCGTGCTCTTTCTCGTAAGCTGCAGGCGTGGCGCTCACGAAAATGCATTGGCGCATGCGCTTTTCAAACTCTTCAAACTTGAGCGGGCGATTGTCGAGTGCGCTGGGCAGGCGGAAACCGTATTCCACCAACGTCGTTTTGCGCGAGCGGTCGCCGTTGTACATCGCGTTGAGCTGACCAATCATTTGGTGGCTCTCGTCTAAGAACATCAGCGCGTCTTTGGGCATGTAATCCGTGAGCGTGGAGGGCGGCGCGCCCACGGGTGCGCCCGAGAGATGCCGCGTGTAATTTTCAATGCCTTTGCAATGGCCCACTTCTGAGAGCATCTCCAAATCAAAGCGCGTGCGCTGCTCAAGCCGTTGGGCTTCTACCAGCTTACCCATGCCCACCAGCTCTTTCAAACGATCCGCCAACTCCAGTTTGATGGTTTCCACCGCCATCAGCACCTTATCGCGCGGTGTGACGTAATGGCTACTCGGATAAACAGTGAAGCGCGGGATTTTTTGGCGGATGCGGCCTGTGAGCGGGTCAAACAGCGAAAGGGATTCAATCTCCTCATCAAACAGTTCAATCCGAATCGCCAGCTCTGAATGCTCAGCGGGAAACACATCAATCGTATCGCCGCGCACCCGAAACTTGCCGCGCGAAAAATCTTGCTCGTTGCGCTGATACTGCATGCGAATGAGCTGCCCAATCACATCACGCTGGCCCATCTTGTCGCCCACGCGTAAGGTCATGATCATCTGGTGATAGCTCTCAGGCTCGCCAATGCCGTAAATCGCGCTCACGGTGGCCACAATGATCACATCGCGCCGCTCAAGAATCGATTTCGTACACGACAAGCGCATCTGCTCAATATGCTCATTGATCGCCGAATCCTTCTCAATGAACAAATCGCGCTGCGGCACATAAGCCTCAGGCTGGTAATAATCGTAATAGCTCACAAAATATTCCACTGCATTCTTCGGAAAGAACTCGCGAAATTCGGAATACAACTGAGCAGCCAGCGTCTTGTTCGGCGCAAACACAATCGCTGGCCGCCCCATTTGCGCAATCACATTGGCCATCGTAAAAGTCTTGCCCGAACCCGTCACGCCTAGCAAGGTTTGAAACACCTCACCGTTTTCCACGCCCTCCACCAATTGCGCAATCGCAGTCGGCTGATCGCCCGCAGGCGGATACGGCATGAACAGCTCAAACGGCGAGCCGGGATAGCTCACGAACTGGCCGGGTTTGGTTTCAGGAAGGATTTCGGTGATTTCGGGCATGGCAATGAATTGTCAAACCCTGTATTTAATCACATAACTTGATGTGATGCTCTGTTGGCTAAGTTGGCACCAGAAAGTCGCGGCTGATCTTTGCACCCAGTGTGTTGATGCGATCCAGAAATTGGGTGAGGTAGGCATGCAGGCCAGTGGCGAGGATTTCGTCGATACGACCGAATTGCAAATCGGCACGGAGCTTGCCTGCGCTGCGTTGTGTATCGAGCGATTGCTCATTAGCGACTAAATTTAAGTTTTCAACAACTGCATTCATGCTCGCATGCAGCGAGCGAGGCATATCGGCGCGCAGGATGAGCAGTTCGGCTACGCGCTCGGGCGTGATCACGTTGCGATAGACCTTGCGGTAAATTTCAAAGGCAGAGACGCTGCGCAAAATCGCGCTCCAGTGGTAAAAATCCAGCTCTTGGTCCTTCTCATTGGCTGCACCGTAAAAATCGCTTTGTAGCGCGTGGAATTTCACGTCCAGCAGGCGGGCGGTGTTGTCGGAGCGCTCCAAGAATGTGCCCAAACGAATGAAGTGCAAGCTCTCGTCCATGAGCATCGTGCCCACGGTGACGCCGCGCGAGAGATGACTGCGGTATTTGACCCATTCAAAAAATTTGCCCGGATCGCGCTCAAACTCGCCCTCTTTCAGCATGCGCTTCAATTCAAGCCAGGTTTGGTTGATGGTTTCCCACACCTCCGTGGTCAGCGTGCCGCGCACAGCGCGCGCATTCTCGCGGGCTTGGCTGATGCAGCTGATGATGGAAGATGAATTCGTCTCGTTTTTCACCATGAAGGTCATCACATCTTTGGCGTTGACGCTGGTGTGCCAAGCCTTGTAGCTGTCCTCCAACTCGCTGATCGAGACAATGCCCTCCCAACCGGCTTGTGCCACGGCGGTGGATTGCGGCAGGAGCGAAGTTTGGTAGTTCACGTCCAGCATACGCGCGGTATTCTCAGCGCGCTCGGTGTAACGGGCCATCCAAAACAGGTGATCGGCGGTGCGACTTAGCATATCGATAGTTCTATAAAAAAAGAAAAAAACAGGAACACAGAAATCACAGAAATGGCACAGAAGACGCAGAAAAGAGAATTGGTTATGAATTTTTTCTGTTCTTTCTGTGTCATTTCTGTGTTTTCTGCGTTACTGAATTAAAAAGCATTCAAGCCTCCATCACCCAAGTGTCCTTAGTCCCCCCGCCCTGCGACGAGTTCACCACCAGTGAGCCTTCTTTGAGGGCCACTCGGGTGAGACCACCGGGCACGAGTTGGACGGTTTTGCCGCTCAAGACGAAGGGGCGCAAGTCGATGTGTCTTGGGGCGATACCGCTTTCTACGAAGGTGGGGCAAGTCGATAGCGAGAGCGTAGGCTGTGCGATGTAGTTGCTCGGATTAGCCTCCAGCACACGGCGGAAATCGGCGATTTCGGCTTTGCTGGCGGCTGGGCCGACCAGCATGCCGTAGCCACCTGCGCCATGCACTTCTTTGATCACGAGCTCACTCATGTGATCAAGCACATAGGCCAACTCTTTAGGCTCACGGCATTGGTGGGTGGGCACGTTGTGAATGATGGCTTTTTCGCCCAGATAAAACTCGATCATCTTGGGAACATACGGGTAGATCGATTTATCGTCGGCAATGCCTGTGCCCACCGCATTGGAGATAGTGACTTTGCCATTTTTATAGGCCTCCATCAAACCTGCACAGCCCAAGGTGCTGCTGGAGCGGAAGACTTTTGGGTCGAGAAAATCATCGTCCACACGGCGGTAGATCACATCCACTCTTCTTGGCCCTTGCGTGGTGCGCATGTAGATGAAGCCATCTTGCATGAACAGATCTTGCCCTTCCACCAGCTCCACGCCCATTTGCTGCGCAAGGAAGGCGTGTTCAAAATACGCCGAGTTGTGCATACCCGGCGTGAGCACCACGACAGTGGGCTCGCCCGAAGTGGGCGGGGAAATGCTGCGCAAAGTTTCTAGCA
>JAYVJQ010000006.1:0-6396 GCA_043769055.1 Allobrachymonas sp. | reverse complement strand
CGGCAGCAATGCAGCGCCAAGTGCTATCGGAATCGTAGCAGGCGAGAGCATCAATGCCACTCAAAGCTTTGACTCGGCCAACGTGGGCAGCCGCACGCTGAGCGTCAACTCGGGCTACACGCTGAGCAACAGGCAAGGCGGCAACAGCAACAACAACTACAACGTCATCCTACAAAGCGCCAGCGGCTCCATCAGCAAAGCGCAGTTGAATGCCACGGCCAACACCATCATCCGAACTTATGACGGCACAGCCAATGGCAACAACAGCGGCGTGACGATCACAGGAATGGTCAACAACGAGGCCAGCACGGTGGTCAATCAAGCCGGCCTAGCCTTCACCAACCAAGCCGCAGAAAACGCCGGCAGCTACAGCCTCGCCGCCTCTGGCCTTGCAGCACAAAACTACGATATGGCCTACACCATCGGCAACTTAACGATCAACAAAGCTGATTTAACGATCACCGCAGCCACTGATTCAAGGGTTTACAACGGCCTAGCCGGCAGTAGTGCTGCGCCAAGTGCTATCGGAATCGTAGCGGGAGATAGCATCACGGCCCTCTCTCAAAGCTTCGATTCTGCCAACGCAGGTGCGCGCACGCTCAGCGTGAACAGCGGCTATCAGCTGAACGACGGCAACAGCGGCAACAACTACAACATCACGGCCAACACCGCCAGCGGCTCCATCAGCAAAGCCAGCTTGAATGCCAGCGCCCACAACGTCAGCCGCACGTATGACGGCACAACAAACGGCAACAGCAACGGCGTGACGATCACCGGCATGGTCAATGGTGAGGCCAGCACCGTGGTCAATCAAACCGGCCTAGCCTTCAACAACGCCACGACCCGCAACGCTGGCAGCTATGCCTTGACCGCCTCCGGCCTCACGGCGCAGAACTACGACATGGCCTACACCAGCGGCAACCTCACCATCAACAAAGCCGATGTAACGATCAAAGCAAGCACAGATTCAAGGGTATATAACGGCCTAACCGGCAGCCAGGCTGCACCAAGTGCTACTGGAATCGTAGCGGGAGATAGCTTCACCGCAGCGCAAAGCTTTGACTCGGCCAATGCAGGTGATCGCACGCTCAGCGTGAACAGCGGCTACACCCTCAACGACGGCAACAGCGGCAAGAACTACAACGTCGCCCTGCAAAGCGCCAGCGGCTCCATCAGCAAAGCCGCCTTGACCGTGAGCGCCAACGATGCTAGCCGCACCTACAACGGCACGAACTACTCAGGCGTGAACAACACAGGTGGGGCGGGTGTGAGCTACACCGGCTTTGTCAATGCCGAAACAGCCACGGTGCTCGGCGGCAGCCTCACCTACGGCGGCACGGCGCAAGGCAGCCGCAACGCCGGCATATTCAGCATCACCGCCGCCGGCTACACGGCAAGCAACTACGACATCAGCTACACAGCAGGCAGCTTGACGACGAACAAGGCTAATCTGACAATCTCTGCAGCCACCGATTCAAGGGTTTATAACGGCCTAGCCGGCAGCAATACTGCGCCAAGTGCTATGAATTTAGGATTGGGTGACAGCTTCAGTGCCACGCAGAGCTTTGACTCGGCCAACGCTGGCGCACGCACCCTGAATGTGAACAGTGGCTACACAGTGAACGACGGAAACGGCGGCAACAACTACAACGTGAACCTGCAAAACGCCAATGGCACGATCACGCCAGCCAGCTTGACCATACAAGCCAACAACGCCAGCATGCTGCAAGGCCAAACTGTGCCACTGCTCACGGCTGCTTACCTCGGCTTGGTGGGCAACGACACGCCCGCCACCTTTGGCACACCGGCTTTGCTGAACACCGCTGCCGGTAGCAACAGCGGGCAGGGCACTTACCCGATCACGCCAAGCGGAGCGAGTTCACCCAACTATATCGTGAGTTATGTCAATGGCCAGCTCACCATTTCTCTTGTGCCCCTGCCTCCGGTGATCTTGCAGCCGGACGGGGGTTCAGGATCAGGATCAGGTTCAGGCGCTGGCGCTGGCGCTGGCGCTGGCTCAGGAGGAGGTTCAGGTGGAGGTTCAAACTCTCAGGGCAGTTCTAGCAACTCCGCTTCGAGCTTCAGCTTTGAGACCCAAGAGCAGCAAAACGCACGCCTGGCCAAATCTGGTCAGCTGTTCACGATTGTGGATGGTGGCGTGAAGCAATGACCACCATCAACAGCTCTCGCTGCATGAATACTCGGGTTCGCTATGATGGCTCTGCTGTGCCGACTTGTCTAACCACGCATCAATCAATGCAATCACCATGATCTCTTCTACATTCATCAGCCAAGAATCGCCCAATGAACAAGGTTTTGATGCGGACCAAACCCAGTTTTGGATCAGCAAACCAAAAAAAAGGTTTGACAGCCATCGAGAATTATTACTAGAAGGTTTGAACAAAATCTTTGGAGATTTCGATACACAACTTCTCGAAGCGTATTTGCCGCGCGTCAATTGGATAGAGTTGGCTGGCGATCAAGTACTGATTCGTGAAGGCGATGACGATCGCAGTTTATATTTTGTGATCAGCGGGCGCTTACGAGCCACACGCACGGATTCAGAGGGCCAACAAAAAACGCTGGGCGATATCTCGCATGGTGAAACCATTGGCGAGGTGGCGTTCTTCACCCAACAACACCGCTCCGCCAGCGTTTATGCCTTGCGTGATTGCGTGTTGGCGCAGTTTACGGAGCAATTGTTCAAAGAGTTGTTGATTGCCTATCCCTTGCTTTCGATCAATCTCACCAAATTGTTAATCGAGCGCCAGCAGCGCAGCACGAGCGTGCGCGTGGCGCACAACAAGCCCGTCACGCTGGCCGTTCTGTCTTTGCATGAGGGCGTGCGAGCCAATGACTTTGCCAAGCGCTTATGCCAAGAGATTAGCAAGATGGGTAAAACTTCTTTGCTCACATCGACGCATTTGGATCTGTTGATGGGCGATGACAACATTTCCCAAGCTCCGCTTTCGGATGTGGAGCGCTCGCGGCTGGTCACGCATCACTTGGAGCAGGTTGAAATCGATCATCGTTTTGTAGTGTTCGTTTGCGACAGCCGTGCCAGTGAGTGGACGCAGCGCTGCCTGCGCCATAGCGATGATGTCATCATGCTTGCGGACTTTGATGGCGATGCCAAGCTATCTGCCCTTGAGCGGCAATGTCTGCCTGCATTACCCACTCAAATGGCAAGCGCGAACCGAACGCTGGTGTTGCAACACAAGAGCCCACGCCAATCGGCTCTCGATACCAAGCGCTGGTTATCAGAGCGGCGCGTTGATCGTCATCTGCATTTGCGCCCTGATCTTGCTGAAGACTGGCGCAGAATTGCGCGCATTGTGACAGGCGAGCCAACTGGCTTGGTGCTCTCGGGCGGAGGGGCGCGGGGCTTTGCGCACTTGGGCGTGCTCAAGGCTTTAGAGCAATCCAAGATGTCGTTTGACTTGGTCGGTGGTACCAGTATGGGCGCTGCGATGGGTTTTTTTGCTGCCATGGATTGCCCAGCTCAGGAGATGATTGAACGCGTTCGGCATACCTTTCGCTCCAACCCCACGGGAGATTTCAACCTCGTGCCCATCGTGAGCCTGATTAGCGGGCAGCGTATGAGAACAGCCATCGATACCGCCGTTTTTGATGTGATGGGCGGCCAAGCTGACATTGAAGATGTATGGAAACCCTATTTCTGCATCACGTCGAATTACTCCACCGCCAGCGAGGCTGTATTGCGCTACGGTCCTTTGGCCATGAGTATCCGAGCGTCAGTTTCAATACCCGGGGCGCTGCCGCCGGTGATGATTGATGGCGATTTGCATATTGATGGCGGCACATTCAACAATTTCCCCGCCGATGTGATGCGCCAGCTCGGAGCGCAGCGGGTCATTGGCGTTGACCTCCTGCGAGAGAGGAAGCAGAAATTCGACCTGCAAGAGATGCCCACCTCGCGTCAACTCTTGGTTGACAAAATCAGTGGCAAGCGCAACAAAATACCCACGATGACCTCTTTGCTGCTGAACGCCAGCATGATCGCTAGCTATGCACGGCAGAAAGAATCCCGAGCCTTGGTGGATATGTATTTTTCTCCTCCCGTGCATCGCTTTGGCATGCTCGATTGGAGCAAGTTCAATGAACTCGTCGAGCTGGGCTACTCGCATGCTAGCGAAGAGCTTGCCAAGCAATGATCGCAGAGGCGAGTCAAAAATAGGCCTCTATTGCCTCAAGCAGCAGCCGGCACTTCACTAGTCTAAATGTGCTATTGCAATAGGTTACCGAGCCATTAACAATGAGGCATTTTCATACAGGTGTCGTCATGGCTCAGATTCATATTCATCCGTATTCACTGCTGCGCAGCCAGCTCGCCAGAGTGGTAGATGGCGGCGTGATGCAATAACCACTATCAAAACATGAGCACTCCACGCATATTTCATGCCGGCTATATACCGATTTGGCTTAAAAAACCCGAATTCATCCATCAGGATGAGTGACGAATGAACCACCTCACCACACAATACAAACCATGAAAAACCATCAGACTCCACGCATGCTCCCGCTGGTGCTCGCGCTGTGCGCTATTTTCCCGGAAGCTCACGCCCAGCAAGCCCCCGATGCTGGCCGCCTGCTGGAGCAGACGCGCCCCGCACAGCCCGCGCCCCAGAGTGCGCGCCCCGTCGTCACGTCTCCGCAGGCCGCGCCCGCGCTGCCGGCTGACAGCACACCGGTTGCAGTGAGCCGCTTCACTTTTGAAGGCAACAGCGCGATAGCCGCAGAGCAACTCGCCGAACTGCTCAAAGACCAAATCAGCCCCGCCACACCCTTTGGCCAACTGCGCGCCGCGCTTTCCCGCATCAATGCAGCCTATGCCGCGCAAGGCTACTTTCTGGCTCGCGCCGTGATCCCGCGTCAAGACCTTGCCAGCAGCGGCAGCGTGTTGCGCATTCAAATTCTCGAAGGGCGCTTAGGCAAAGTCACTGGCAATGCCAACGCTGAGCAAATGAAGATTGCGCAAGCCACGCTGGCCGCGCAAGGCGTGAGTGAAGGCATCGCCCTGCGCCTTTCGCCACTGGAGCGCAGCTTGCTCTTGATTTCTGAGCGCTTGGGCGGCCAATCGAGTGCATCCTTAGCTCCCGGCGCAGCGCAAGGCAGCACCGATGTGGCGCTGCAAACCCCTGCTGATCAGAAGCGTTGGGCCGCGCAGCTCAGCGTTGACAACGCCGGCAATCGCTACAGCGGCCAAGTGCGCGCGCTGCTCGATGCCAGCCTGCGCGACCTGGGCACGCTAGGCGATCAAGTCGCATTGCGCAGCCAGTTTGCAAGCGGCCTGCGCTATGCCAGCTTGGGCTATAGCCTGCCCATCGGCAACGATGGCTTGAAGCTCGATGCCAGCGCCTCCCGCCTCACGTATGAGCTGTGCTGCCAATTTGCACCTTTGCAAGCCGAGGGCAGTGTCAATCAATGGAGCTTAGGCGCACGCTACCCGCTCATCTTGAACAGCGAACGCAGCCTGAGCCTAGAGGCCAACTACACCCGCCGCCACAGCATCGACCAAACCTTCGGCACCACCAATGCCAACAAAACCGCCACTCCCATCTCACTCGCGCTCGCATGGAACGACAGCAGCGCTTTCCAAGGCCGCTTGCTGCAAAACGGCCGCTTGGCCTACACCGCAGGCAAGCTCACGCAGAAAGTAGCGCCCAACCCCAACAACCCAGCGAGCTACCGCAAAATCAAACTGGATTACGCCGCTACCGCCTTGTTGCAAGCCAATCAACAACTGCTCTTCAAAGCAGGCACCCAAGCCGCGTTGACCAACCTAGACAGCTCCGAAAAATTCAGCCTAGGCGGAGCCAGCGGCGTGCGCGGCTGGCCAGCGGGCGAGGCCAGTGGCGATAGCGGCGCGATTTTTAGCGCTGAATGGCGCTATCAATTCATGAGCACTCCGCGCAGCAATTCTGCCGGGCAGAGCACGAATTCATCTCAAACTTCAGCTTCCAGCAGCGGCGCATGGATCTTCTCCGCCTTCGCAGACGCAGGCCAAATCACCCAACACAAAACACTCTGGCCCGCCGCCTTGCCAGCCGGTCAACCCAACAGCTACAACCTGAGCAGCATCGGCGTGGGTCTAGCCTACGCCTCAGGCAGCAACTGGGCCATCAGCACCCAACTCGCACGCGGCCTAGGCAACAACCCTGGACGCAGCGCCGCCGGCCTCAACAGCGATGGCCGCGCCCGCAACACGCAACTGTGGGTGAATGGTTCGGTGGCTTTCTAAGGCATTTTTGAAGCGTTTTGAGCCTCTGACCGGCATAGAATATGCGCGGAGTGCTATTGAATTAGTAGTGTTGCAATACTCTGTTTCGTGCTGAGTTTTGCACGCTGGCACGGTGGTCGCGATATCGGAGCGCT
>JAYVJQ010000005.1:0-12317 GCA_043769055.1 Allobrachymonas sp. | reverse complement strand
TCTACACACCCGATGCGTATTTCAAAGACCCGTTCAACGAAGTGCGTGGCTTGGCTGATGTACAGCGCATCTTCAGCCACATGTACGTTGCGCTGCATGAGCCGCATTTTGTGGTGACAAGCACCGTCACGCAAGGCGATCAAAACTTCATCGTGTGGGATTTCAAATTTCGCTTCAAACGATTTGATACCGTGACGATGCAAACCGTGCGCGGTTGCTCGCATTTGAATTTAACGCCTGATGGCAAGATCAGCTTTCACCGCGATTACTGGGATGCTGCTGAAGAGCTGTATGAAAAACTGCCCGTGGTTCGCGTGCTGATGAGATGGCTCAAGAAAAGAGCCAATTCGTGATCTGAGCCTGCTGCGCATAGGATAATCAGCCTATGTCAGACATTCTAGAAAAAATCGTCGCCGTCAAACGCGAAGAAATCGCCGCCAACAAGCGCAGAATTACCCCGCAGGCCATGCGTGCCGATGCAGAAAGCCGCGTGATCGTGCGCGATTTTGTGGGTGCGATGCGCGCCAAGATCGTCGCAGGCCAAGCCGCCGTGATTGCAGAAGTCAAGAAAGCCTCGCCCTCCAAAGGCGTGCTGCGCGCAGATTTCGATCCAGCCGATATTGCGCAGAGCTATGCCTTGGGCAACAGCGCGCAGGTGATGAAAGAGGAAAAAACCTCGAAACTCAGCGAAGCTGCGCGTAAGCGCATTGTCTCGGCTGCGTGCTTGTCGGTGCTCACAGATCGGCAATTCTTCCAAGGCGAGACCGATTATTTGAAACTCGCGCGCGCTTCGTGCGAGCTGCCGGTGCTGCGCAAAGATTTCATGATCGAGCCGTATCAAATTGATGAATCGCGCGTGATGGGCGCAGATTGCATTTTGCTGATTGCCGCCTGCTTGGACGATGCGCAAATGGCCGATTTGCAAGCCTGCGCCCTGAGCCTAGATATGGCGGTGCTGGTGGAAGTGCACGACCGCGCGGAGCTGGAGCGCGCTTTAAAACTTAAACAAGTACCTGGGAAGACGATGCTGGGCATCAACAACCGCAATCTGCGCACGTTTGAAGTCACACTGGATACCACGCTGTCTATGCTGGCCGATGTGCCACCAGGCACGCTGCTGGTCACCGAGAGTGGCATTTTGGCGCAGACTGATGTGCAAAAAATGCGCGCAGCGGGTGTGCATAGTTTTCTGGTGGGCGAGGCCTTCATGCGCGCAGACGATCCCGGCCTCGCACTGGCTGCTCTGTTTGTTTAGTTCGCTATTAAATTTATAGCATACTTCGCAATAAATATGCCGGGTAGAAGCCATTTTGACTCAAAAATCACTGCTTGCAAGCCACTCAGCGGATACTTGGCAGGACGCACTCGATGCAAGCCAAGTGCAGGCCGATTGGCAGCCGCTTGTGCAGTCGTTTTTGAGCAGCACGGGTGGGCAGCAACTGCAAGATTTTTTGCAATCACGTCGCGCTGCAGGCGCAGTGATCTACCCACCCAAACCGTTTCGCGCCTTGCAACTGACTGCGCTGGCTCAAGTGCGCGTCGTGATCTTGGGGCAAGACCCCTACCACGGCGCGGGGCAGGCTGAAGGCCTGGCCTTTTCTGTGGCACGCGGCATCAAAATTCCGCCTAGTTTGCGCAACATTTTCAAAGAACTCCAGCGCGATTTGAATCTCACGCCGCCCGCGCATGGCTCGCTGCAAAGCTGGGCTGCGCAAGGCGTGCTGCTGCTCAACACCTGCCTCACGGTGGAAGATGGCCAGCCTGCCTCGCATGCCAAGCGCGGTTGGGAGAAGTTGACCGACAGCTTGATTGCCGCATGCGCACAAAAAAAAACACCTGTAGTCTTTATGCTCTGGGGCGCGCATGCGCAGGCAAAACGTGACTTGATTACACTGCACAACGTTGACGCAAGACATCTGGTGCTCAGCGCCAATCACCCCTCGCCCCTGTCCGCATTACGTCCACCCGAGCCCTTTATCGGCTGCGGGCATTTTGGACAAGCGCGGCTTTGGTTAGCAGCGCAGGATTTGTTTACCTCAAGCTAAAACATGGCTGACCTGCGAGCAAATGCCGGACATCAGATCATCCGTAGCAAAATACTGTCGTTATTTTTCTTCTTGCGTTACCACCTCAGAAACGCTTACTTGTACTTTTGTATACCGGTACGCCAAAAGCACCAGGCCAATCACCGGCAAGCCTAGCAGCGCCGTTCCTGTAAAAAACTGCGCATAACCCACTGCATTGACCACTTGGCCAGAAAAGCCTGCCAAAAATTTGGGCAACAGCAACATCAGCGAGGTGAACAGTGCGTATTGCGTGGCGGAGTATTGAATATTCGTGAGGCTGGAGAGATAGGCAATAAAAGCCGCCGAGGCGATGCCGCTGGCCAAGTTATCGGCTGAAATCACCCAAATCAAGGCATTCACATTCGGGCCTTGGCTGCCCAGCCAAGCAAAGAGCAAGTTGGTCAAGGCGCTCAACACGGCGCCCAGCAGCAGTACCCGCATCACACCCAAGCGCATCGACAAAATGCCGCCAATGAAAGCACCCACCAAGGTCATGATCACGCCATAGACTTTGGTCACGCCGGCCACTTGATCTTTCGTGAAGCCCATATCTACATAAAACGGATTGGCCATCACGCCCATCACGATATCGCTGATGCGATAAACCGCGATCAACGAAAGAATCAAGGCGGCCTGCCATTGGTAGCGCTTGAAGAAATCAGCAAAGGGCTCAATCAAGGTCGTCGCCAGCCATTCCTGTGCATTTTTTGCTTTTTGCAAAACGCGTGCGGCGGGCTCGGGCGAGAGCAGCACCGTGATCACACCGACTGCCATCGAAGCTGCCATCCACAAATAGGCGGTGCGCCACGCGGCCGGGTCATAGTGGGCCGCTGTGGCCACTTCTGCGCGCGCAGCAATCCATAGCACACCCGCGCCAGCCCAAATCATGGCCAAGCGATAACCTGTTTGATAAGCTGCAGCCAATGCTGCCTGTCGATCCGCATCAGCAGACTCAATGCGGTAAGCATCCAGCGCGATATCTTGCGTGGCCGAGCCAAACGCCACGATCAATGCGCACCACACCACGGGCATCAACGCGAGCTTGGGGTCGAAAGTTGCCATGCCCAGCAGTCCGGCAATGATCACGGCTTGCGAGAGCAACAGCCAAGAGCGCCTGCGCCCAAGCAGCCGCGTGAGCAGTGGGATCGGCAGCCGATCCACCAGCGGTGCCCAGCACCACTTGAAGCCATACGCCAAGCCAACCCAGGTCAAAAACCCAATCGTGGCCCGATCAATACCCGCTTCTCTGAGGCGAAAACTGAGTGTGCCCAGCACGAGCAAGAGCGGCAAGCCTGCTGAGAAGCCCAAAGCCAGCATGCGCAAGGTGGAGGGTTCGAGATAGACTTTGAGCGAATCGAGCCAGCCGAGAGGCGCAACATGAGTTGTTGACGATGTTTTCATGGGGACGCCTTTTCAATACTTGAAATGCCACGATAGCGCAACAAGCCTGCGATGCGTCCGATTAACCGAATCAAATAGCGCGGCTGTGGCCAAAGCAGGCGAACAGGTAAGCTCAGCATCGCCAACATCAGCACTCTCAAACGAAGTGTTTGCACATGCGATACGTGGCCGTGCTTGGTTTCAAAAATGAGCTTGGACTGTGCGTGATGGAATCCACGAATATATTCAGAGCGCCAAGGAAAGCCTTCTTTGACCGAGCTTCGTGAGGCATGTGTTGCAAACGCATGGGGCACGACGATAATGCCGCACCCTGCTTTGAACAAGCGCTGACATAAATCTTCATCTTCGTAGTAGAGGAAATAGTCTTCATCGAAGAAGCCAACGCTTGAGAAATTTTCTGCTCGCAACAGCATGGCAGCACCTGTGGCAAAGCCGACGCAACACATGCCCTGTGCTGCGGGGCCACGCGAGACCCACCGCCGCGAGGGCCATCGGTAACTGATCTCAGGTGTGCCATCGGGTCTGACAATCTGCGGCACCAGCAATGCCGCTTCTGGGAACTGCTCGGCGGCATTGAGCAGTATCTGTGCTGTGTCGGGTGTCAATTCGCAATCTGGGTTGAGTAAGAGCGCAAAAGGCGTGCGCAAATCTCTCAGTGCAATATTGTTTGCCGCTCCAAAGCCTAAGTTTTTTTGAAGTCGGATCAATTGTGCGTTTGGCAAATATTGCTCGCATGTTTCAAAGATATCGTCTTGACTACCATTGTCTACGATGACAAGCTGAGCAAATCCATTCAGGTGGGTAGACCGGGTGCGCAAACAATGCGCACTGTTGAAAGTCACGATCACAACGGTGATCTGGTCAAGTCCGGGCGCGTTCATGAGCGCTCGGCACGCTCGGTCGCTTTGGGTTGATCGTAATGCAGGGCTGCATACCGAAAAAATGCTTCTAAAGCAATAAACAGGCAAAACAAAAAGCCTGCACCCCCTCCAGTGAAGCCGCGCTTAAGAATATAAGTTTGCACAAAAGCCGCACCGCCCGACAGCAAGCCTCGCACAACACCTCCTGCTTTTTGCGCACCACTGCGTTTTGCTGCACCCAGCATGGCATATTGGGCGAGTTTTTTTAAGCTTCCATGAACACTGGTGCGCGAATAATGTTTTACTTTGTTTTTGAAAAATCCACCATAGATCACATTTTTTACGAAGATGGGTTTTTCATGAACGAGTCCCTCAAAACCTTGAAGTAATTCACGCTTAAAAAACCGATAGCCGGCCTTGCGAGGTGCTGCATAGGTCAGCTCTTTTCCAAAAGCGATTTCCAGCGTCTGCAAGCCAAATACTGCTTCTGTGCCGCGGCCTACAGCCGCCAAGATTTCTTCTCTCAACAGCGGCAAGATTTCTTCATCTGCATCCAACAACAGCAGGTACTGGCCGTGAGCGTGACGTAATTGATGGTTGCGTTGAACCGCAAACCCTTGCCAGTCAGCATAGACATAGACCTGAGCCCCACAAGCGCGGGCCAGCTCCACGGTGTTGTCTTGACTTGCGTTGTCGATCACCACAACTTCATCTGCAAATGCAGCGCTACGCAGACAACGCTCAATATGAGCCGCCTCATTGCGCGCCAAAATACTGATAGTCAAGCGTGGCACGATCGTGGCAGGCATAGTAGGCGCTCAGTGCGCGTGGATTTGCTCGCCAGCTTTGAGCTTGTATTCTGTGCCGCAATAGGGGCACTTGGCGTGACCATGCTTGCCCACGTCGAGGAAAACGCGCGGGTGGCCGCTCCACAGCTGCATGCCGGCTTGTTTGCTGGGGCAGAAGATGCCGCCTTGGGCGTTCAAATCTTTGGCGGCGAGTTCGATGGCTTTGCTCATGGTGTGGGCTTTCAAACCTTGGTAAGCCAATGCGCATACTTGGGATTGCGACCATTCACAATGTCAAAGAAGGCGCTTTGAATTTTCTCGGTGATGGGGCCACGACGGCCTGCATACTCGCCCTCGCCCAGCTCGATGCGGTCAAGCTCACGAATCGGCGTGACTTCAGCGGCTGTGCCAGTGAAGAAGGCTTCATCGCAGATATACACCTCATCGCGGGTGATGCGCTTTTGCACGACTTCTAGGCCCAAATCTTTGGCAATGTGCATCACCGTGTTACGCGTGATGCCGTTTAAGGCACCCGCAGACAAATCGGGTGTGTAGATCACGCCACCTTTGATGACGAATAAATTCTCGCCCGCGCCCTCGCTCACAAAGCCGGAGCTGTCTAGCAGCAGGGCTTCATCGTAGCCTTCGTCGGTGGCTTCCATATTGGCCAAAATCGAATTGGTGTAGTTGCTCACGGCCTTGGCCTGCGTCATGGTGATGTTGACGTGATGGCGCGTGTAGCTACTTGTTTTGACGCGGATGCCGCGCTTCAAGCCTTCTTCGCCGAGATACGCGCCCCAAGCCCATGCTGCCACCATCAAATGGATTGTGTTGCCGCGCGGGGAAACGCCGAGTTTCTTGTCGCCAATCCAAGTCAGCGGGCGCAGGTAGCAGCTTTCTAGCTTGTTGGCGCGAACGACTTCGCATTGCGCGGCGCTGACCTGCTCTTTGGTAAACGGAATCGCCATGCGCAAAATTTTGGCGCTGTTGAACAAGCGCTCGGTGTGCTCTTGCAGGCGGAATATGGCTGTGCCGTTGACCGTGTTGTAAGCGCGCACGCCTTCAAACGCGCCGCAGCCGTAGTGCAGGGTGTGGGAGAGCACATGGATCTTGGCATCGCGCCATTCGACGAGTTGGCCGTCCATCCAAATTTTGCCGTCTCGGTCGGACATGCTGGGTGCAATCGGTGCCATGGGGGAGCTTCCTAGGAAATAAGTTCTGTAAAAATAATGATTTTACTGGGCTGGGGCAGTGGGTTCGGCGTTCGGGGCTGGCACATCAGAGGGCACGGGCGGGCGATACAACTCCCAGCTTTGCAACTTGCCATTCATGAAGCTGCACGTCACATGCGAGAGCCCGCCATCCGTCCAGCGATAGACCTCGGGCTGCGCATCTTTGTCGGTTTGCAGCAGGCCGATGCTGCGCGTGAGGGCCATCACATGCAGCAAATTCACGCCTTTTTTGAGTTTGGCGTTCAGCATCACCGCGCTGCCCACATAACCCATGGGCGTGTTGCCGGCGCGTTTGAGCACCGTCATCAAGCGGGTGAAGTGCAGTAAACCCCACATCACCAGGCCGCCCACTATGGCAGCCACGCCGGGCCAGCCGTATTTTTGATATGCCAGGGCGACCAAGGCCGCGCCTACGACCCACAACAAAATGCTCTTGAAATTCATGACGGCATTTTATGGCTTGATTGGCACTCTCTGCGCGTAGCTTCGCGTAGCAAAGTGACCTCTTTGTGCGGCTTGAGCCGTGCCAAGCAACTGATGCCCCAGCCGAGCCACTTCAACACATATTTTTTTCGAGCAAACAAGGTATAAATCAGCACCGCAGGGAACGCTGCCAGCATGGTTTTCACGCGGTATCTTATCGCCGCCTGCGAGCCTAAGTATTTTGAAATCATCCGGCGACGGGACAAAGCGTAATGGTATTGTTTGAATAACTCGGTTCGCCAGCTAGGCGCTGAGCCGCCGCCGCCTACGTGCACGGCTCTTGCCCTCGGCTCAAGCAAGCACTCCCATCCAGCGTAGTGCATGCGCAAGCAAAGATCATCATCCTCGTAATAAAGAAAGAACCCCTCGTCGAAACCGCCAATTTGCTGGTACACCTGCGTTCTCGCAAGCAAGCAGCTGCCTGTAAGCCATTTGCTGGCGCAGATAGCTTCGGGCACGATGTAGGCAGAGGCACTTGAAGGCTCAAAAAATGCCTCTTTGTAAGACAACTGGGCTTGGCCACTGGGCAACCACACCTGAGGGGCCACAATGCCCGCTCTGGGGTGGTGCTGCAAGGCTTGGACAAGGGCTTCAACAGACGCTGTGTCTATGGTGGCATCCGGGTTGAGCAGCAACACATAAGGTGTTGTTACCGTCTTAACGGCTGCATTGTTGGCCGCGCCAAAGCCAAGATTAATCGCATGCCGGATGATGTTGGCGTGCGGCAATTGTGCAGCCAGCAGTTCAATGGTGTTGTCATCGCTGGCGTTGTCAACCACACAGACGTGGGCAAATTGTGCTAACACCGCACTCAGCGCAGGCACGAGATGCGCACTGCGATAAGTGACGGTGATCACGGTCACTTCTGGACAGGCTTTCATGCAGAGCGTCCCGCCTCTAGCTCAGATCTTTCACCCTGAGCGTCGTTTAGCTTGCTGACCCAAGGCATAAAGCCCAACCAGACCAGTAGCAGATGGCGGTGTGAAAAATCAGCCAAGAGGCTGTTGGCCGCACCTGCCGTGAGATACAAGAGCAAGAACGCGGCATAAAAGTGCCGATGCGGCAATGCCAATCCACGGATATACAGCGCCAATGCACACAACATCACGCAATAGAACACGAAGCCTAACAATCCTTGCTCCACCATGATTAATAAAAACTCTTGATGCGGAAACCGCATGCGATAGGGTTCGTAAGCAGGAATATCACGTGTTTGTGCAATGAATTGAGGATGCCATTGATCAAAGCCGTGCCCAAATATAGGGGCTTGCTTGATCAGTTGGAGGCTTTGACGCCACAGCTCTAGACGTATGCCAGAGGAGGTGACTTGCTTTTGCTCAACATTGGCTTGGATTTCTTGGCCAATCTGCGTCAGGCGCGATTGATTTTGATCTGCCTGCCACCATGCCAAACCCGCGCCCAAGCAGATGGTGAGCAGCATGACCCACGCCAGCTTTTTGCCCCATGATCCTTTGAAAAATACCAACGTGCACCAAAGAAAGATCAATGGAATTGTGGATAGCCAAGCCGTGCGGCTCTCAATCACGAAAAGCACCGAGAGCAAGCAACATACGATCCCCATCCATATATATTTGCTCGTGGCTTCGGTTCTTCGCCACACCACAACAGCAAACAGCAAGCTAGCCAAACACAATGTGGCCAGACCTTGCTGCGTGTAGTCTTTGAAAACGACGTTGCGCATGATGCCTGAGCCGTCTGATAGTGCGCGCTGGGGAATCAGGCCTGCAAACTGCCCCCAAGAAATCAGCACAACCAGCCCCATGGCCGCACCAAATGACCACCATGCGCGTACACGCCAGCGCTCATCATGCCCGATCAAACTGAGCACCAGCAATGGATAGCTAAAAGCCAATAAACCAAACCAAGATCGCCACAGTGCGGTGCTTTGCGGTGCATACATGGCACTGAGTGCTAAAACAGCCCACCAAAGCATTGCACCTAATGCAACAGGATGACTTGCCGCTTTTCGCAGGCGTTTTAAAAAATCAGGCCCCACGACCGTCCCAAGCAAGGCAATCGCCATACACAAGTTGGTCAGTGGTTTATTGATCGGTATGAAAAACAAACACAGCACAGCCGCCCAACAGCCGATCAGCATCGCTTGCGAACGAGCTCGCGCAATCTGGCCCGTGAGACTGCCAAGCGCGACACCCTGATTTTTTTCATTCATCACAGGATTTTATGTGGAGATTTTTTTCGCACACCACAAAAACCTAAAATTGATGTGACTAGACTAATTCATGCGCCCTTTGCGCAGCGCAATCGCCCAATCAGGTCGCTCGCGCTGTTCAGCGAGCTTTGCCATCGGCTCAAAGTCATATGGCACGCTGCGTAATTGCACATCCCAGCCGCAGGCACTGCTTCGAGCGATGGCGTAACGCGCATGCGGGCTGCCGGTTTCAATCCAGTGCGGATGCGGATGTACATCGTCGTAAGCTGGCAGGCCCACACTGCCGGCGTTGATTACGGTGATCGGGTGGTCGCCGTCGGGCGATGGCACAGTCACCACGCGTGGCACATGGGTGTGGCCGCAAATGATGATGCTTGCTTTGTCCGTGTGAACGCCGCTTCCTAGGCGCTCCACGATCTCGGCTTGCGAAGCAGCACGCACGCCTAGCGAGCCGTGTTGTCCAAAATCTGGCGTGATGGTTTCTAGCCAGTAGTGCAAATCCGACGATGGCGTGCCATGACAAATGAACACATCATCTGCAAGCCACCGCGTAGGCGGTGCGCCCATCAACCAAGAGCGATGCGCCGCATTGATCTCACTGGCCGTACAAGCATCGCTACGGTTGAGCTTCTCGGGCGGCAAAGTCAGTAACTGCCGCTCATGGTTACCAGCAATCATTGGAATGCCTCGCGCCATCAGCAGATCGGCCGTCTTGGCAGATTCGAGAGGACCACCTAGCGTATCGCCACAGTTGATGATGACATCAACACCTTCACGATCAATCTCCGCAAGCACGGCTTGCAGCGCATTCAAGTTACCGTGAATATCAGAGATTGCAGCAATTTTCATGGTGTTTTAAGCAATCAGTCGGCATAGAATATACACAGTATGCTATATTTTTTATAGCAATAGGCACTAACCAAACTCTGCTCCCAGTTGCGTGGCGCGCTGGTGCGCGGCGTGTAAAGCTTGCTCAAAGTGCTCGCCAACTTGCTTGTCTTGCATCGCAGTAAGCGCAGCATAGGTGGTGCCGCCTTTGGAGGTGACGCGCTGGCGCAGCACCTCAGGCGATTCACTCGATTGACGTGATAGCTCGGCAGCGCCTACGAAGGTGCTTTGCGCTAGTTGACGTGCCTGTTGCTCGCTCAAACCCATTTTTTGCCCCGCGTGCATCATGGCTTCGATGAAGAAAAACACATAGGCTGGGCCTGAACCTGAAATGGCGGTGACGGCATCCAAATGCGACTCTTGCGCGACCCACAGGTGCTCGCCTGTGCTCTCCAGCAAGGCTTCGATAC
This sequence comes from Allobrachymonas sp., assembly GCA_043769055.1. Taxonomy (GTDB): domain Bacteria; phylum Pseudomonadota; class Gammaproteobacteria; order Burkholderiales; family Burkholderiaceae_C; genus JANMDU01. Next base: position 1,998 of record JAYVJQ010000005.1, on the reverse strand, counting down.
ACAACTTTTCTTCATCGCTCACAGCCTCACGTGCATACAAGCCTGCGATACCTTTACCGATCAAGGCAGGTGTATTGGGCATTGCGCGCACGATGCGCTGTGAGCCCAGAAGTTGCGCCATGCTAGCCGACGTGATGCCGGCCATGACGCTCAAGTGCAGCGCCTCACGGGTGTAAGCGGCAGTGTGCTGCGCCGCCTCACGAAAACTCTGCGGCTTGACCGCCCAGACCACTTGGGCAGCACTGGCCAGCGTAGCATTCGCCTGTGAGATTGCCGAAATACCTAACTCAGCCATGAGTTTGTCGCGCTGTGGTGCATGCGGCTCAACCACGATGAACTGACCTGCCGCCATGCCTTGGCGCAGCAAGCCGCCGATGATGGCACTGGCCATATTGCCGCCACCAATGAAGGCAGTAGAGCCGGAGATGATAGAAGTTGTCATAACCGGAGTGTAGCGAGCCTGGGCGCAAACCTGTGCATGATTGATGGTTTGCCAGAAGGCACAGCCGTGCACAATTGCGCTACGCTAGTGGCTATGAGCATCATCATTTCCCTCGACCAAGGCACCACCAGTTCGCGCAGCATTGCGTTTGACCACGCGGGCAGCGCAGTTGCCAGCTTCAGCCAAGAGTTTCGCCAAATCTTTGCGCAGCCGGGCTGGGTGGAGCATGATGCGCAGGAAATTTGGGCATCGCAGCTCACCACATTACGAAAATTAATGCAAAAACTGCCGTATCCCGGCATAAAATCTACTGAGTATGCTATTAATTCAATAGCAATTACCAACCAACGTGAGACGACTGTACTCTGGGAGCGGGCCACCGGCAAACCCCTGCACAACGCTATCGTCTGGCAAGACAGGCGCACAGCGCCCGCCTGCGATGCCTTGCGCAAAGCTGGCAAAGCCGCGCTGATTCAACGCAAAACTGGGCTCGTGTTGGATGCTTATTTTTCTGGCACCAAGCTGGCTTGGCTGCTGGATCACATCCCCGGCGCACGCAGAAAAGCAGAAAACGGTGAACTGTGTTTTGGCACGGTTGACAGCTGGTTGATCTACAAACTCACCGGCGGCCACAACCCAACCACTGCGCGCAAAGCATTGCATGTGACGGATGCCAGCAATGCCTCGCGCACTCTGCTGCTCAATATTCACACCGGGCAATGGGATGATGAGCTGCTCAAACTGTTCAACATCCCGCGCGCTGTGCTGCCGCGCGTTGTACCCTCAAGCGGCATCGTGGGCATGACGGATGCTGCCCTGCTCGGCGCAGAGATTCCGATTGCAGGCATCGCCGGCGATCAACAAGCCGCCACCTTCGGCCAAGCCTGCTTTGCGCCCGGCATGGCCAAAAACACGTATGGCACGGGCTGCTTCATGCTGATGAATACGGGCACGACGGCTGTGAAAAGCCAGCATAAATTGCTCACGACGATTGCTTGGCATGGCCCAACAGATGCGCCACACCGCACAGCTTACGCGCTCGAAGGCTCCGTCTTCATGGGTGGCGCGACGATTCAGTGGCTGCGCGATGGTTTGGGGTTGATTGGAAAAGCATCTGATGTGGAGGCGTTGGCCGCCAGCGTTCAGAGCACAGAAGATGTCTATCTCGTGCCCGCCTTCGCTGGTCTAGGAACACCGCATTGGGACGGCTACGCGCGCGGCGCACTGGTGGGCATGACGCGCGGCACGGGTCGCGCCCACATCGCCCGCGCAGCTTTGGAAGCCATTGCCCTGCAAAGCGCCGATGTGTTTGAAGCCATGCGCGCAGATAGCGGCATCTGCCTTACGGAGCTGCGCGTCGATGGCGGCGCATGCGCGAACAATTTGCTCATGCAGATGCAAGCCGATTTTCTAGGAGTGCCCGTGGTGCGCCCCAAAGTCACAGAAACCACCGCGCTGGGTGCAGCCTACCTCGCAGGTTTGGCCACAGGCTTCTGGCGCGATGCCAATGAAATCAGCCAGCAATGGCAAATGGATCGCCGCTTTGAGCCGCGTAT
>JAYVJQ010000004.1:0-3422 GCA_043769055.1 Allobrachymonas sp. | reverse complement strand
GCCGGTATGTTTCCTGCGCGGAGTGCTCATCTTTTGATAGTGACTGCATTTTCACAGCCGCATCCAGAATCGGGCGATAGCCTGTGCAGCGACAGAGATTCCCAGACAAAGCCACCTTTGCGGATGCGCGATCCACCACCTGCCCAGAGATGCGTGAATTCTCATGCAACGCAAACATGCTCATCACAAAGCCCGGTGTGCAAAAGCCGCATTGCGAGCCGTGGCATTCAACAAGCGCCTGTTGCGCAGGATGCAATTGACCATTAGCAGACAAATCTTCTACCGTGGTGAGCTCCAGCCCCTCAATCGAATGCGCAAAGCGAATACAACTGTTGACCGCTTTGCATTCAGATGCGCCCGGCTCGCGCAGCACGACCGTACATGCGCCGCAATCGCCCTCGTTGCAGCCTTCTTTCGTGCCACTCAGGTGCAGATCTTCCCTGATCAGCTGCAAAAGCGTGCGGGCCGGTGGTACATTCTCTAGGTTTAGTAACTGCCCGCGATGGAAAAATTGAAGAGGCTTAACGTGCATCCCTGCAGGGTAGCGCAGCAGCTTCAATCAACCATATCGCCGGGCATATAGCCCCCACACTTCTGCCCGTATGCAAAACAGCGCATTGCTCGACAAGATAGACCTTCATTTGATCAAGGTCTTGCATACCGTGCTGACTGAACGCTCCGTCTCCCGAGCTGCGACCCGGCTGGGCATGTATCAACCCGCTGTCAGCGCAGCACTCAAGCGCCTGCGTGAGCTCTCCGGCGATCCGCTCTTGGTGCGCTCGGGCGCGGGCATGGTGCCCACCGATGCGGGCCTTCGAATGATCGAGCCCAGCGCCCACATCATTCGCGCGGCGCAAGTGATGTTTTCTGACGCGCGTGGCTTTGATGCGCAAACAGCCACCAGCACCTTCCGCATCGCCGCCAACGATTACCTCGATCCCCTTTTTCTGCCGCAACTCGTCAGCCTGATCAAGCGCCAAGCGCCGCTGTCGAAAATTGATATTCAGCCGCTCTCGGGCGCGCAAGACTATCGCCAGCGCCTGGCCCAAGGCGATTGCGATATCGTGATCGGCAATTGGCCCGAGCCGCCCGATGATTTGCACATGGGCAAATTGTTTTCTGATGAAGTGGTCTGCCTTGTGAGCGATAAGCATCCCGCGCTGCGCCGCAAATGGACGCAGGCCGCTTGGCTTGAGTCTGAGCACATTGCCCCCACGCCGACACACCCCGGCGCGAAAGGTGTGATTGATGATCACCTCGCCAGCCTCGGCATCGCGCGCAACATCACCGCGCGCTGCCCGCATTTCGGCTTGATCCCCAGCATGGTGGCATCAAGCTTGCTGGTGCTGACCACAGGCCGGCAGTATTGCGAACGCTATGTGAGTGATGCCCCCGGTAGCTCTTTCGGCAGCTTGCCCGTAAAAATTTTGCCTTGCCCGATTGCCTTCCCGCCCATGACGTATTACCAACTCTGGCATGAGCGCTCGCATGCCTCGGCGCAAGCGCAATGGCTGCGCGCCCAAGTCAAAGCGGTGGCGGCAAGTTTGAAGGTGACTGCATGACGTCTCTCGCATCCGTGCCACGCCTGCAACTTGCAGGAATCACCAAGGCCTATCCATCCGTGGTGGCCAATGATGCGGTGAGCCTGGCCGTGCAGCCGGGCGAGATTCACGCCGTGCTGGGGGAGAATGGCGCCGGTAAATCCACGCTGATGAAGATCATTTATGGCGCGGTGCAGGCCGATTTTGGCGCGATTGAATTTGACGGAAGCCCAGTCAATATCCGCAACCCGCAGGAAGCCCGCGCGCTGGGCATTGCGATGGTGTTTCAGCATTTCAGTTTGTTTGAAACGCTCACCGTTGCGGAGAATGTGTTGCTTGGCTTAGATGCATCGCAAACGCTTGCCAAAGTCACGCTGGCGATCACGCAAAAGGCGAACGAATATGGCTTGCCGATTGATCCGCTGCGGCCGGTGCACACGCTCTCCGTGGGCGAGCGGCAGCGCGTGGAAATCATCCGCGCATTGCTCACAAATCCCAAGCTTTTGATCTTGGATGAGCCCACCTCGGTGCTCACGCCGCAAGCGGTAGAAAAACTCTTTGAAACCTTGCGCCTCCTGAAAGCGCAGGGCTGCAGCATTCTTTATATCTCGCACAAGCTGCATGAGATTCGCGCGCTGTGCGATTCCTGCACTGTGATGCGTGGCGGCAAAGTGGTGGCCACCTGCACGCCTTCGCAGGAAAGCAATGCGAGTCTGTCGCGCATGATGATCGGCGCCGAGCCAGCGCAGCTGGTTCACCGCGCCTCGCAAGCGGGCGCCGCGCTGCTGCAGATCAACAATTTATCTTTGCCTAAGGCAGATGTGTTTGCCGTCGATCTCGAAGGCATTTCGCTCACCGTGCATGCGGGTGAAGTGCTCGGCATTGCGGGTGTGTCGGGCAATGGGCAGAAAGAATTGATGGCGGCGATCAGCGGCGAAGATGCGCGCGTGATGCACGAAGCAATCGTGATTGGCGGCCAAGCCGTTGGTGGCATGCACCCGGGTGCGCGCCGCGCGCTCGGAATGTGCTTCGTGCCAGAAGAGCGGCTGGGGCGCGGCGCAGTGCCGGTGATGAGCTTGGCGCAGAACTTATTGCTCACGCGGCGCGAGGCGGTCTCCAGCTCAGGCTGGATCACGCCGGCTAAATTGCGCGAGCAAGCCAGCGCGATCATTGCTCGCTTCGGCGTGAAGGCTGGCGGCGCCGATGCGCCAGCGCGCAGCCTCTCAGGCGGTAATTTGCAGAAATTCATCATGGGGCGCGAGATCTCTGCGCAGCCTAAATTGCTCATCGTCTCGCAGCCGACTTGGGGTGTGGATGTGGGCGCTGCGGCGCAAATTCATGCTGAGATTTTGGCGCTGCGAGACCAAGGTTGCGCGGTGTTGGTGGTGAGTGAGGAATTGGATGAATTGATGGCGCTCTCCGATCGTTTGCAAGTGATTGCAAAAGGGCGGCTCTCGCCGAGCATTGCGCGCGCTGATGCGAGCGTGGCGCAGATTGGGCAATGGATGAGCGGGCTGTGGGAATCTCACGAGGAGGCGCATCATGCTGCGGCTTGAGCCACGCCCTGAGGTCTCGAAAGCTTGGGTGTATGGCTCGCCCGTGCTCGCGCTGCTGATCACGATTGTGGTGGCTGGCGTGTTGTTTGCGGCGCTGGGCAAAGACCCGGTGCGCGGCCTATCTATTTTCTTGATCGAGCCGTGGGCTAATTTGCGCGGCGCGTCCGAGATTGCGCTGAAATCAATCCCGCTCGTTTTGTGCGCGCTGGGCTTGGCGCTGTGCTATCGAAGCAATGTGTGGAATATTGGCGCAGAGGGCCAGTTTTTGATGGGCGCCATCTTCGCTGGCGGGCTGGCGATGTGGGCCACTGAGGCGAAGCAAAGC
>JAYVJQ010000003.1:0-2852 GCA_043769055.1 Allobrachymonas sp. | reverse complement strand
TTCCCAACCACCATCTTTCATAAAGGAATACACGATGGATACGATCGAAAAAGTGGTCTACACGGCCAAAGCACACACCACTGGCGGCCGCGATGGCGCCACGCGGTCTGACGACGGCATGCTCGACGTCAAGCTCAGCCCACCCAAAGCAATGGGCGGCGCAGGCACAGCCACCAACCCAGAGCAGCTGTTTGCAGCCGGCTACTCCGCTTGCTTCATGGGTGCGATGCGTCATGTGGCTGGCATGAAAAAGATCGCTGTGCCAGCGGATGCCAGCATCGACGCAGAGGTCGACATTGGCCCGATCCCGCAAGGCTTCGGCGTGGCGGTTCGCATGGCGATTGCCTTGCCCGGCATGGACCGCGCGGTTGCCCAAGATTTGATCAACACAGCGCATGGGGTGTGCCCCTATTCCAACGCCACACGCGGCAACATTGATGTGCAGCTGACCTTGGTTTAATCAGGTGTTAAGCAGGCTGCGAGCTCAGCTGTAAAGCGGGCTCGCTTGTGTGAACCCAATCTTTGAACTGATCTGGCGCAAAGTTTGCGCGTAGTTGGGCTTTTGATTTTCTGCCAGCCCCGTGTGCGGCCAATCTGAGCCCCAGATGCAGCGCGAGCCAAAGATTTGCAGGATGCGATCCAAGTGCAATGCTTGCAAATCGTAGGGCGCTGAGAGGCCGAGCCGATAACCCGCAGACAGCTTGATCCATGCGCCGCCTTGCGCGAGCGTCTCAAGCGCTTGCCAATAGGTTTCGTTCTTTATCGCTTCGGTATTCATGCCGCCCAAATGATCGAGCACAAAAGGCAAGCCACATTCGCTCTGCCACTGCCCAAGCTGGGGCAAATGTTCGGCTTTTGCATACCACTGCACATGCCAGCCCAGTGCCTTGAGGCGCGGCGCCCAAGCTTTGCGCCAGTGTGCCCAATCTGACATGCGATTGCCCACTGGCGAGACAAGGTTGTAGCGCACACCGCGCACGCCGAGCGCATGCCACTGGCGCAGTTCTTCATCCGTCTCTTCATGTGAGAGAACCACGACGCCGCGATGCTGGCCTGTGCTTTGTTTCAAGGCTTGCAAGATCAGTGAATTGTCATGCCCATAGACGCTCGGCTGCACTAGCACCAAATGTGCCATGCCGTTTTGTGCAGCGAGCGATTCAATTGCAGCTAGCGTATGATGCTCTGGCGCGTAGTGGCCATGCGCGGCCGGTGCATCGCGATCAAAAATGTGAACGTGGCCATCCCAACCGTTCGCCGCACTTTGATTCACAACTTAGCCCGCCGTGATGTTGCGCTCTTTGATGACTCGCGCCCACTGCGCCTGCTGCGTTTTCAAAAAGTTTTGAATCTGCGCATCACTGCCATTGTCAAACGCCTCGCCGCTGAGCGCACGTATGCGGCCCAGCACTTCGGGCTCTTGCGTGGCTTTGCGCAGCGCATCGCGCAGCTTGGTTTGCAGCGCTGGCGCCAAGCCAGCAGGCGCGAGCACAGGATTCCACTCCAGCACCTCATAGCCCGCAATGCCCGCTTGCTCCATGGTAGGAACCTCCGGCAAAGCACGTGCCCGCGTGCGGCTCGTCGCGGCCAATGGCCGCAGCTTGCCCGCTTGAATATTACCCAAGGAAGAAGCCACATTCGCAAAAAACAACGGCACTTGCCCACCCATCACATCGTTGAGCGCCGGGCCGCCACCGCGATACGGCACATGCACCAAATCCACCTTCGCACGGTCTTCAAACAAAGCGCCGGCCAGATGCTGCGCCGAGCCATTGCCGGATGAGGCATACGCAATTTTTGCAGGGCTGGCTTTAGCCAAGCGCACGACATCCATCGCACTCTTGGCCTCGTAGCTTGGCGTGCACACCAGCACATTCGGGAACAGCGCAATCACGCCCAGTGGCGCAAAAGCCGTGTTCGTGTCGTACGGCAATTTCGGAAACAGCGCGGGATTCACCGCAAACGAAGAAGCATCAAGCAGCAGCGTGTTGCCGTCGGGCGCAGCCTTGGCCACCTGCGCTGCCGCAATCTGCCCGCTCGCGCCCGGCTTGTTGTCCACCACAACGTTTTGCCCCAGCGCACGCGACAAATACGGCGCAATCAAGCGCGCCATCAAATCCGCGCCACCGCCTGCGGGGTAAGACACGATCAAGCTCACCGGCTTATCGCTCTGCGCCAAGCTGATCATGGGGCTGGAGATGGCAGCAGCGCCCACTGCTTTTAAAACTTGGCGACGCGCGACCACTTGGGATGAGAGTTGAAACATGGTTTTTCCTTAAGAGATCATTCGCAAAATCATTACTGATGCAATAAATTATATTTATGACTGAAAGGGCCGATTCTGTCGGCGGCTGAAACAGCATGCAGTCATGGCGTGGCGCGATTTTGCACACCAGATTGCACACGCCACGTGCTCGCGCTCATGCCATATCGCCCAGCAAACCAATGCGCAAATGCACTCGCGCTACCAAAGCCGAGCAATTGAGCAATTTCGGTGGCGCTGTGGTCGCTCTCGCGCAACTGTCGCTCGGCGAGTTCGCTGCGCACTTCGTGCAAGAGTTGACCAAAGCCCGTGTCTAAAGCGGCAAGCTGGCGGTGCACGGTGCGCCGATCCACACCCAAATGCGCAGCCACACGCTCTGCGGAGCAATCGCCTTGCGGCAGCAAAACGGCAATCAATTGGCTGACCGTTTGCGCTGCATCACGCCGCGTTTCGCTTAAAGCGCGGTCGAGCGACCATTGCGCATGGCTGGCGCGCTGCGTATCTCTGTCTGGCAATTGCTGCTGCAGATCGCTGGCCAAGCAGACCAAGCCATCCAGCTCGGCATTGAATTGCACGGCACAGCCAAAAAATC
>JAYVJQ010000002.1:0-7423 GCA_043769055.1 Allobrachymonas sp. | reverse complement strand
CAAGGAGGAGGCGGCGAAACCAATGCGCCGGAGAAAAATAAAATTCAACGCCGCCGGGGGACACGAAGCAAAGCGCACAGGTCGCGCGATCCCACCGAGGAAGCAAAAGCAACAACAGCAATACACTAACAACAAATGCAGCACATCAAACTAGCCTATCAACACAGCGCCCGCCCCACCCCAGCGCACCTGACCAATCCGCTCATAGAGCTGCTGCAAACCGTCCACACCCACGGGTCCATCTCCAAAGCCGCCACCGAGCTAGGCTTATCCTATCGCCACGTCTGGGGCGAGCTCAAGCGCTGGGAACAAACTCTAAACGAGCCCTTGCTGCACTGGGAGCGCGGCCAGGCGGCGCGGCTTACCGCGTTTGGCGAGCGATTGCTCTATGCCGACCGCAGCGCGCAAGCCCGCCTCGCCCCGCAAATCGAAGCCCTGCAAGCCGAGCTAGAGCGCAGCATGGCGCTCGCGTTTGACCCCAAGGCGCAAGTGCTCTCCCTGCACGCCAGCCACGACGAAGCCCTCTCGCAACTGCGCCTGCACGCCGCCGCCAAAAAGCTCCACCTCGATATTCATTTCACAGGCAGCGTAGATGCCCTGCGCGCATTGAACGATGGCCGCTGCCGCATGGCTGGCTTTCATGTGCGCCTGCCCGTGCCCACCGCAGGCAAATCGAAGCAAACCTATCGCCGCCTGCTAGAGCCCGGTCAACACAAAATCATTGGCTTCGTGCAGCGCAGCCAAGGCCTCATCGTACTCAAAGGCAACCCCCTGCGCATCAAAACCCTGCGCGATGTGGCCGACCACCAGCATCGCTTCATCAACCGCGCCGTAGGCACAGGCACGCGCCTCTTGCTCGATGAACTGCTCGCAGAATCAGGGCTCAACGCAAAACACATCAACGGCTACCGCCACACCGAGCCCTCCCACCAAGCCGCAGCAGTCGCCGTAGCCCAAGGCGCAGCCGATTGCGCCCTAGGCATTGAAGCCGTCGCCGCAGCGCATGGCATCAGCTTCGTGCCGCTCGCCCAGGAGCGCTACGCCCTAGTAGTCCACCGCGAAACCCTAGCCAACCCCGCCACCCAAGCCCTATGCAAACTCCTGCGCAGCACCGCATGGCTGCGCGAGCTAGAAGCCTTAGCCGGCTACACAGCCTTAGACAGCGGCAAAGTCTTGCGCATGGCGCAGGTGCTGCCTTGGTGGGATTTTTGAAGCAAAAATGGCTAATAGCAGGCAAGAAATATGCGCGGAGTGCTATTGATTTTGTAGTGACTGTGCGTTCTGATTAGCGTAATTGCATGCAACCGCTTCGCCTCCACACCACCCGCTCGCCTGCTACGCGACGTGCCCGAAAAAGCCGAGGGCTTTCTTTGCGGCGCTCTATGCCTCTCAGTTGGACGACGAACTGCTTATTTCAAATGGTCCGCGCAAAATTTCTGGACGAATAGCAACATGTGTTTGACCTGCGATGCATCATATTTGTCGAAGTGGCCATGGGCAGCGTCATTCCGAAGGTTTGCCCACGATGTAATTGCTTTTGCACCAAGGGCCCGTACACTCCTTGCTTTGTCACCGCTGCATTGAGTGGATCCAGCGTTAGAGGTTTACCATTTGGACCAACTAACGATACGCCGCCAGCGTCGGCGATCTTACGCAGAGAGTCTTCAAGGACTGCACCAAGAAGGACTGCCGCTGCGTCCTTGTATCCTTCGTTTAGTAAGTGCTCCGCCATATCTAGGAAGTCAGCAAAAACTTCTGCCTGAGCAAGGCTCCTAAGGTTCGAAAGCATTCCGGATTCAATATCGCTCTGAACCGCTTTCAGAATGCCAGCAACGTCGCTCACATGGCGATAGTGGTTACTGTGCATCGAGTTGAAATTTTGAATATGTATTGCAGCTTGGAATGTAGCGAAGTAGTGGCTTTCAGTTCCATACAACTTGGTTACGAGCTGCCCACCTCTGGCCACCACTCCAATTAGCTCCTGCACTCTTTGATGCGGAAGATGGTCGTCGGCGACAGAGGCGTCCTCAGAAAGCTTTTCAGCAATCTCAATGAGTGTGCGCACTTCTTTGTTGATAATTTGGTTCATGTTTGTCTTGTCGTTCAACTCAATATAGGGCGATAGATTTTCGTCCGCCCATCATGGCGTTTGTCTACCTAACATCAGAAGCAAGAGCGAAAGCCAACCCGCTTGCAATAAGTCGAGATAATTTAAAGCAAAAATGGCACGTAGCCGGCATAAATACTGCGTTCATTGCTATCAAAATCATACTAACACTCATCGCCATCACGCGGGCTTTGGCCACCGCTTCTGGCCATGATGCGATCAAACGCAGCTAAATCAGCGCTCGCAATGCGGCTACGAAAGAAATCCTCCGCCTCCAAAGTAGCCAGCTTCTCCGCTGCAGCCATCGCCACAAACTGGTTCACGCTCGTGCCATCGCGCTTGCTCACGCGCTCAATGCCCGCCTTGAGTGAGCGTGGCAGGCGCAGGGGATAGGTTGCAACATCACTCATGACAAACTCCTTAAAAAATCACCGGGTCTAGAAATCTTCAAACTGAATGCGGCGCTTGCCGATGCGAAATGACGAATATTGAACGTGAGCAACGCGTCTGCCCCCGAGTTCACCGCCGCCTCCAGCACCATCTCATCTGAAGGGTCGCGCAGTTGCGGCCTCCATCGGTAATGCACGGCAATTGGCTGGGCAATTGCAATCACCGCATTCACAAAATTTTGCACCTCAGAAGGCTGCAAACCAGAAGCCTCAATATGCTCACCCCTCAAACACACCGCCTCATATTCCAAAGCCAACGCCACTGTCACACCGATAGAAATGCTCCCCACTCTGGCCATGCGCAGCAGTTCAGCCGATGCGCCACCGGGGCTGCGCATGGCAGCAACAATGACATCCGTATCTAAGACAAGCAACATAGTAATATCTTGGGCGATACCATATTCTAGCCGGATTGCGTAGTTCGCACCTGTAAATCAGCGGGCATCATTCACCCAAATGCAGACCCCAAGGCACAAGCTTCGTGCTGCTCGCCCAAGAGATCTACGCCCTCCCCATGAACCGCGAAAGCCAAGCCAACTCCACCACCCAAGCCCTGTGCAAACTCCTGCGTAGCACCGCATGGCTGCTCTGAGCGAGCAGGTTGAACACTCAAAAGAAAGCCCTCGGCTTTTTCGGGCACGTCACGAAGCAGGCGAGCGGGTGGTGTGAAGGCGAAGCAGTTGATCGGAAGTAACACAACCGCAAAAAACTAATCAAGCAGCCAAAGCCTTCCGCGCCCTCACCCGATCCACGCGCCTGCCCTCCAGCGCCATCACCTCAAAGCGCCAGCCTTCGCATTCAATCTGCTCGCCCTGCGCCGGCAAATGCCCGGCTACTGCCATCAGGAGGCCGGCTAGGGTGTTGTAGTGGCCCTCGGTTTCGTCGGGCAGCTCGGCTTCGATGTCTAGGCGTGATTTGAGCTCGGCGATTGGCATGAGGCCATCGAGCTGCCAAGCGCCATCTGCATCGCGCGTGGCCCATGCATCGGCGGCGACTTGGGGCTTGAGCTCGCCTGTGATGGCTTCGAGTAGATCGCGGGGCGTGAGCAGGCCTTGGCATACGCCGTATTCATCCACCACGAAAATCACCCGCGCAGATTGCTGCTTGAATTGCTCCAGCAGCTCCATGCCGGAGAGTGTCTCGGGGATGAACACGGCGGGCGAGGCGAGCGAGCCTACTTGCTGGCCGGTGGTGCCCGTTTGCTGGCGCAAGAGGCGCGCCACGCTCACGATGCCGACGATATTGTCCAGCCCGCCTTGGCACACGGGATACCAGCTGTGCGAGGTTTTGGTGAGCGCGTCATGAGTGCCACCGGCTTTGCGCAGCGCCTCTTCCACGGTGGAATCGGCTTCCAACCACACAATATCAGTACGCGGAATCATGAGGGAAATCAGCGGGCGATCATCGAGGTGAAACAGGTTTTGCACCATCTGGCGCTCATGCTCTTCAATCACGCCCGCATCCATGCCTTCATCAAGGCTTGCAGCCAACTCGGCTTCGGTCACGCTTTGCACCTGATCGGTGCGAATGCGCAGCAGCTTGAGTACCCCTTGCGTCGTGAAGGTGAGCAGCTTCACAAACGGGCTGGCTGCTTTGGCCAGCCACATCATCGGCTTGGCCACCACACGCGCCACGGCTTCTGGATAGGCCCAGCCAATGCGTTTGGGCACCAGCTCACCAAAAATCAGGGTGATGAAGGTGATCACGATCACTACAAAAGTTGTCGCACTCGGCGCAGCAATCTTGGCGCTTAAGCCTAAATCCATTAAAAACTCTCGCACCCCATCGCTAAACGCCGCCTCGCCCACAATACCGTTAAGCATACCAATGGAGGTGATGCCGATTTGCACAGTGGAGAGCATCGTAGTGGGCTTGTCAGACAGCTCCAGTGCCGCGCGCGCACCATCGTCGCCACCCTCGGCCATCGCTGTGAGCCGCACCTTTTTAGCAGCGGTGAGCGCCATCTCGCTCATGGCGAATGCGCCGTTAATGAGCGTGAGGATGGCGATGAGGAGAAAGTCCATAGATTGCGGGTAAAGTGGTAATCATGAGTTTATATCTGATTGGCGATGTGCAGGGTTGCGATGCTGCTTTAGGCAAGCTCTTGGATGAGATTGATTTTTCGCCCAGCCGCGACACACTTTTCTTGCTGGGCGATCTCGTCAATCGCGGCCCGCAGTCTTTGCAAGTGCTGCGCCGCTTGAAAGCGCTGGGCGATGCCGCGCAATGCTTGCTCGGCAATCATGATCTTCACGCGCTCGCGGTTGCTTGTGGCGCGCGCGATGCGCACAAGAGTGATACCTTGGATGAATTACTGGCCGCGCCCGATGCACCCGAGCTGCTGGATTGGCTGCGCTGGCGTGAACTGGTCATCTTTCGAGAGAATATTCTGATGGTGCATGCAGGTGTATTGCCCAACTGGATTACTCCTAAAGTAATAGCACTCAGCGCAGAATGTATGCCGGCTATCCGTTCAAAAGACTCTAAAAACTTCTTCCAAAGCATGTATGGCAACGCTCCTACAGCATGGCAAGATGATCTGCAAGGCATTGAACGCCAACGAGTCATCATCAACGCCCTGACCCGCCTGCGCTTTTGCAGCATCGAAGGCGCGATGGAATTTGCCACCAAAGAAGGCGCAGGCGCTGCGCCAGAGGGCTACATGCCATGGTTTGAAGTGCCCGGCCGTTTAACTGCCAACACCACAATAGCCTTCGGCCACTGGAGCACGCTGGGTCTGATCAACCGCCCGAATTTGATTGCGCTGGATACGGGGTGCGTGTGGGGTGGATGCTTGAGCGCTATACGTGTTGATGGCGGGCGGCGGGAGCTTGTGCAGGTTGAATGTGAGCAGGCCATGAGGCCGCTTTGATCCAAAATTTTTCTGCGTCAATTGCTTCTGTCGATCATCAGGCTCAGTATTTTTTTGCCTCACTCAGTTGACTCATCCTTGTTGCGTGTCAATCAATACTTTGCAGCAATATCAGCTGCATAAAGCTCTTTGTAGCGGGTGGATAAAGTGCCTGCATCAGGGCCAGTACTCTCGTACTTGCCTGCCATCAAAGCGATTTTACTGACTGGTCTTTGGAGCGAGTCGATTTGATGCTGAGTCAACCACCGCCACTGCCCCGAAGGCAGATCATCGCCGAGCAGCAAGCTGCCGATTTGGCTGCGGTGCAGGGCCACCACATGGTTGCCCACGGCGGCGATCATGCGTTTGACTTGTGGTATTTGCCCTCGGTGAGCGTCATGTCCAAAGTCTTCTCGCCAGTTTGCACTGCGGCTGCGGCTTTAACTGGTTTGGGATCGTCATTGAGCACCACTCCTGCGAGTAATTGTTCGATTTGCTTGGAATCGACTTCGCGGTCTGTGGTGATCTGGTACACCTTGGGCACATGGTGCTTGGGGCTGCTCATCTTGTGGAGGAACTGGCCGTCGTCGGTGAGTAGGAGCAAGCCTGTGGTGTCTTGATCGAGCCGGCCAATCGCTTGCACGCCTTGCACCACGCTTTTGGTGGGCCGCTGGCGCAACGGGGCGGGCAGCAGGCTGTAGGCGCTGGGCCATGCGCCGGGGCGGTGGCTGCATTCAAACCCTGCGGGCTTGTGCAGCATGAGGTAGGCGCGCTCGTGATACTGCCAGTGCTTGCCTTGCACGGTGTATTCCATGCCATCAGTTACTATAATTTCAGTAGCACTCCGCGCAGATTCCACGGCGGCTAACTGCTCAAAACCCTTCACAAAGCCTTGTTCTATCAAGCCTGCACACACGCGCCTCGTGCCAAAGCCTTGGGAGTAGAGCAAATCATCGAGCCGCATACTGCGCCCTGCTCCGCTTGAAGAACTCAAGAAGACGCTGGCTCGCCCGATGCGAAGAGCGCAGCAACTTTCTTTTTGCTTTTGATATTGGCCGAAACACGAGAGGTTGTGGCGGTTGCAGACGTTTTGCTGTTATCCCATGAGGCAATCTCGGTAGCCGCTTTTTCTTCGTAGGGCTTATCAAAGAACGGATCAACTGGCCTAGGCGCTGAGCGGCCATAGTTGCCATACTGGCTGCGCTGTGGGGGGCGCGAATCTCTGGATTCGCGCGGTGCATCGCGTGAGAAGTCACGAGAAGCTTCGCGTGGTGGTGATTCGCGCGGCTCATCGTCCTCACCCCAAGCTCTGCGACCCGAATTGAAGCGGTCGCCTCGGCGTGGGCTCTCGCCTTCTAGTTCAATCGGAGAAAACTCGACTTTTTTCTTGATGAGCTTTTCAATGTCGGCAATCAGGCGCTTGTCGTCACTGTCCACAAAGCTCATGGCCAAGCCCGATGCGCCAGCGCGGCCTGTGCGGCCGATGCGGTGCACGTAATCTTCGGCGTTGAAGGGAATGTCAAAGTTGAACACCGCCGGCACGTCTTTGATGTCTAGCCCGCGTGCGGCCACATCGGTGGCCACCAGCAGATCGACCTCGCCTTTTTTGAAGGATTCCAAAGCTTTCAATCGCTCATCTTGGCTCTTGTCGCCATGCAAAGCGGTGGTGCGCAAGCCATCGCGCTCCAAGCTGCGGGCTAAGCGCGCGCAGCCGAGTTTGCTGTTGCAAAACACGAAAGCTTGCGTGATGCCGCGCTCACGAACGAGCTGGCGCAGCACACGACGCTTGTCGTCTTCGTGCACGCTAAAAAACAGTTGTTCCACGTTGGTAGCAGTCTCGTTGGGGCGAGCCACTTCCACCAAAATTGGGTTTTGCAAATAGCTGGCGGCCAAGCGCTTGATCTCAGGCGAGAACGTGGCGGAGAACAAGAGCGTGATGCGCTGCTTGGGCAGATAGCTCAAGATGCGCTGCAAATCGGGCAAAAAGCCAATATCAAGCATGCGGTCGGCTTCATC
>JAYVJQ010000001.1:0-13387 GCA_043769055.1 Allobrachymonas sp. | reverse complement strand
CCCGCCGCATCGCCCACATGTGGCAGCAGCGCCAGCAGCGCAGTAGGCAGCGCGCGCGAGACGGTGTGGCTGGCCCAGATCACGGCGGCAATTTGCAGCGCATCCAAGCCACTCAAAGCCGCCAGCAACGCGATTTTTGTGACCAATGCCAGCACCAAAGCCATTGCGCCAAACGCACCCACGCGAGAATCTTTCATGATCTCCAGCGCGCGGCTGCGGTCATACGAGCCACCCAAGCCATCAGCCAAATCCGCCAGCCCATCTTCATGGAAACCACCCGTGAGCAGCACGGTGGCAATGGTTGAGAGCGCTGCGGCAATCAAAGCGGCATAAGGCGAAACAATCAGGCTATCAATAACGATGTAAACCATCGCAGCCACCGCCCCCACAATCCAACCCACTCCCGCAAAATGCGCGGCACTCGCCCGCAGCATCTCCGAGCTAAACCCCACCCAAGCCGCCAACCGCCCCGTCACCGGAATGCGCGTGAAGAACTGCACAGCAAGGAGGAAATGCTTGATGAATAACATGGGGGAAAATTTTCAAGGGATATGAAACGTTTGCGAGCGATAAATCCAAAGACAGGAACACAGAAAGCACAGAAAAACGCAGAAGAAGAAAATGGATTTTTCTGTGTTTTCTCTTTATTTCTGTGCTTTCTGTGTTCCTGTCTTTTGCATTCCTGTCTTGAGCATTCCTGCATGCCAAATTATCAAATCTTCTGCGACACTCCAGCCGCTTCAAAGCTGGCCATTTCGTTGAGCAGGCGCGCGCTGGAGATGATCAGCGGCCAAGCCAGCAAAGCGCCCGTGCCTTCGCCCAAGCGCAGGCCCAGTGTGAGCAGCGGCAGAGCAGCCAGCGCTTTGAGCATGGCTTTGTGGCCATGCTCTGCGCCGGCATGGCAGAACACCATGTAATCCTTGGTCGCAGGGCACAGGCCCACAGCGATCATGGCTGCTGCTCCGGCAATGAATCCATCGACCAAAATCACGCGCCGCTCAGAGGCCGCTTGCAGCATCGCGCCCACCATCATGGCAATCTCAAAGCCACCCACAGCGCACAAAATATCAAATGGCTTTTTTGCATCTTTGTGGCGGCGATATGCACGCGTCAGCGCATAGATCTTTTGTTTCATCTGCATATCGGTGAGCCCCGTGCCGCGCCCGGCGCAATCTTCTATTGGCACAGGCGTGAAGAGCGACAGAATCAGCGCTGCGCTCGATGTATTGCCAATGCCCATCTCGCCCAAAGCCAATACGTTGCCTGCTAAGCCGCGCACCACATCCATCCCGGCATGAATCGCCGCTGTAGCCTGCAAATCGCTCATGGCGGGCGCCATCACGCTGTTGCGCGTGCTCGGGGCGATTTTGAGCTGTAAGAGGCCGGGATGCTCGGGCAGCTCAACGGCCACGCCAGCGTCCACCACGGTGAGATTGAAACGGTGCTGATGCGCCAATACATTGATGGCCGCACCGCCTTGCTTGCCTTCGGGTGCGAGCATGTTCATCACCATCTGCACCGTCACGGCTTGCGGATAGGCCGATACGCCTTCGTCCACAATGCCATGGTCGCCCGCAAACACCACAATCTGCGGCTGCTTCAAGCTCACATTGTCGGTTTGCTGAATCAGGCCAAGTTGCACTGCGAGCGCTTCGAGCTGGCCGAGCGCACCCAGTGGTTTGGTTTTGTGATCGAGCTTGTGCTGCAGCTTGCGCGCAAGCTCCTGCGCTGCTGCACCTGCGCGAATCGGCTCGATGCTGGGGAGTTGAATCTGAGGATCTGACATAGAAAAAATCAATGCTTTAAAAAGAGTTGATATGCGGGATTGGCCGTCTCGTCCACGAAGGGGTAGCCTAGCTGCTGCAAGAATTGCGAAAAAGCCTTGTCGTCTTGCTTGGGTACTTGCAAGCCTACGAGGATACGGCCATAGTCTGCGCCTTGGTTACGGTAGTGAAAGAGCGTGATGTTCCAGCCGGGGCGCATCGCGTTTAAGAACTTCATCAACGCGCCTGGCCGCTCGGGAAAGATGAAGCGCAGCAAGCGCTCATCTTGTGCCAATTTTGATGCGCCGCCCACCATATGGCGCAAATGCTCTTTGGCCAGATCATCGTGCGTAAGGTCGAGTGTCGCAAAACCTTTTTTAGTGAAGGTGGTGGCGATTTTGGCGCTCTCACCTTTGCCGTGCGTGGTCAGGCCCACAATCACATGCGCAGCTGCTTCGCCACTGATGCGGTAGTTGAACTCCGTCACATTGCGCGCGCCACCGGGCAAGTTGCCCACTGTCTCGCAAAAGCGCCGAAAGCTGCCACGCTCCTCGGGCACCGTCACGGCAAACAACGCCTCGCGCTCCTCGCCCACCTCGGCGCGCTCGGCCACGAAGCGCAGGCGGTCGAAATTCATATTTGCGCCGCACAAAATCGCCGCGTAGGTCTCGCCCTTGGTTTTGTGGGTGGCCACGTATTGCTTGATCGCCGCCACAGCCAAAGCGCCCGAGGGCTCGACGATGCTGCGCGTATCCACAAAAATATCTTTGATGGCGGCGCAGACTGCATCGGTGTCGACCACCACAAATTCATCGACTAATTTGCGTGCCACGCGGAAGGTCTCTTCGCCCACCAGTTTCACGGCTGAGCCGTCAGCAAATAAGCCTACATCGGGGAGCGTGACGCGCTTTTTCGCCGTCACCGATTGCAGCATCGCATCGGAATCGTTCATCTGCACGCCAATGACCTTGATCTCGGGGCGCACCGCCTTGATGTAGTTGGCCACGCCCGAGATCAGCCCGCCGCCTCCAATGGCCACAAACACCGCATCCAGCGGGCCTTGGTGTTGGCGCAAAATTTCCATTGCAATCGTGCCCTGGCCAGCGATCACATCAGGATCATCGAATGGATGAACGAAGGTCAAACCTTGCTTTTTCTCAATGAGTAATGCGTGATGGTAGGCATCGGTGTAACTGTCGCCGTGCAGCACCACTTCGCCCCCTAAACCTTTGACAGCATCGACCTTGATCTGTGGCGTGGTTGCAGGCATCACGATCACCGAGCGCACGCCCAGCTTGGCTGCTGAGAGCGCCACGCCCTGCGCATGATTGCCCGCCGAGGCGCAAATCACGCCCTTTTTGAGCTGCTCGGCGCTTAAATGCGCCATCTTGTTATACGCCCCACGCAGCTTGAAGCTGAACACCGGCTGCTGATCTTCCCGCTTGAGCAACACCTTGTTGTGCAGGCGGCGCGAGAGATCTTTGGCGTGCGTCAAGTCGGACTCCACGGCCACGTCATAGACCTTGGCATTCAAGATTTTGGTGAGGTAATCCGCTGGCGTGAGCTGTTTTGCTGAGGTTTTAGGCATGCCGCATTGTAAAAGGCAGCCCGAAGAATAAAAAAGGCCAAAAAAAAGGCCAAAAAAAAGCCCCGAATCTTGCGATTCGGGGCTATGAACTAACCCATCTTGCGAGGGGTTGAGGAGACAAGTAGTCAGTGTAGCGTTGAAAATGCTGCATCGCATCAATCGCGCGATAATTGCACCATTATTTGAAGGATTTTCCGATGGAATGCACCGTAAGTTGGACAGGCGGCGTGGGTACACGTTCTGGCATGGGCTTTGTGGCTGAGACTGGCAGCGGCCACATCATCACGATGGACGGCGCGCCCGATGCCGTCAAGCCCGAAAACGGTGGGCAAAATTTAGCACCTCGCCCCATGGAAACGCTGCTTGCCGGCACGGGCGGCTGCACAGCCTATGACGTGGTGCTCATCCTCAAGCGTGGCCGGCACGATGTGCGCGGCTGCTCCGTCAAGCTCACGGCTGATCGTGCCCAAGTCGATCCCAAAGTCTTCACCAAGATCAATATGCATTTCACCGTCACTGGCAAAGGCTTGCCATCAGCGGCTGTAGAGCGCGCAATTGCCATGAGCCACGAAAAATACTGCTCGGCCACCATCATGCTGGGCAAAACGGCGCAGATCAGCACGAGTTTTGAGGTGCTGGAAGGATAGCTTTCGCTATGTTTTAGGCTTCTTCCCGATATGATACCTATATAGTTTGCTACTAATTTTATAGCATGAGTGCCGATATCAAACGTAGTAAGCCGTGCTCGTCATCACCTTGGCCATGCCCTGCATGACTTTTTTCACTGGCTCGGGCAGCTGAGCAGCGCCTAAAGCCTGCGCCTCTTGGCCATGCGCCTCCTCTTCGGCCATCATTTGCGCCACCACCGCGCGCGAGGCGCTGTCTGCCGCCGGCAAGCCGCCCTGATCTGGTGCAGCCAAATGTGAAGCCAAATGCGCCTCCACCTGCCGCTCCGTTTCCACCACAAAACCCAAACTCACGCGATCGCCCAGGCGCGAGGCCAACATACCCAGCCCAAAAGAGCCTGCATACCACAGCGGATTGAGCACCGAGGGCCGCGCATCGAGTGCCTTCATGCGCTGCGCCGTCCACGCCAAATGATCAGCTTCTTGCCCCGCAGCCTTGATGAAATCTGTGCGGAGGGCATCATTTTTCGTCGCAAAAGCCTGCCCCATATACAGCGCTTGCGCGCATACCTCGCCCACATGGTTGATGCGCATCAGCGCGCCCGCATGCAAACGCTCCGCCTCGCTCAGTGCATCTGGCGCGCCCGCTTCGTCCAATGTGAGGGGCGCAGCTGGCGCGCTTCGGCGCTCAGGTGGCGCGGCAAACAAGGTGCGCAGCGCATGGTCAGCAGCTTGAATCAGAGCATCACGCGATCGAGAAGTCTGCATTCCAATCCTCCGTTAAAAATGGGTTGATCAGTTCCACGCCCAGCATTGTGCGCGGCAGCCCGCCCGTATCTTCTGTGTACAAACGCTTAACCCCCTGAGCAGCACAGGTCGCAATGATCAAGCAATCCCAAAACTGGCGCTGCGTTTGCGCGCTCAATTGCATGGCACTCTTAAACACCGCTGCATCCGCTTGCGCGATGCTGTGTCTGTCCATCAGCCCATTCATGAAATCCAGCACCTCCAAGGGCGGCAAGCGCAGCTTGCTGTGCAGCACACGAAACACCTCCCCGCACACCTGAGCCGCCAAGACACTTCGCCGCGACATCGACTCACTGAGCAACGCCCGAGACCGCTCACGCTTGAGCGCTGCTTGTGGCGATGAGTCGTGGCAGTAAAGCACAATATTGCTGTCCAAACTCCAAAGCATTTGCTGGCCTGCCTCAGTCATAAATATCTTCTTCAGTGAAAGGGCCGCGCACGCTTTCAAATTTAAACTGATCCAGCCAAGCTTGCGCTTGCTGCAGTTTCTCGCTGTGAGCAGATTCAGGTATCACTGCTGCGGGCATGACAAGCTGAGCCACGGGCCGCCCGCGTTTGGCAATGACAAATTCTTGGCCTTGATCGACTAGCGATAAATAATGCGAAAAATTTTGATTCGCCTGCCGTACAGAAATAGTTTGCATGTGTATTCTCCAAAACCAATGTAATTGTAGAACAATATGATCTACAATGCTTGGATTGACATCAATCCCGCAAACCAAGCAGCTTTGCGAGGCTAATCTGACCAGCTTGTTGCAAACAGGCAACGCAATCGCCCTCAAAAGAGGAAAAATAGCCTGCATTCTTTGCTCCCAAGCCCTCTATGGTGAACAATCTACCTAACTTCCCGAAACGGAGGTTGGCCCGGGTCTCTGGCGGTTTGCATAAGGCAAGCCACTTACCGGAGCCCTATGTTTAACCTTGGAGATTTCTCAATGAAAAAGACTCTCGTTGCAATCGCAGCTCTGGCTGCAGTTTCTGCATTTGCTCAGTCGAGCGTAACCTTGTACGGTATTGGCGACATGTGGTTTGGCACCTCCACATCAGGTGTTGGCGCTGCTAAAGTTACTCAAACTGTACTGAACAGTGGTGGCCTGAACGGTAGCCGTTTTGGTCTGCGCGGTACGGAAGATTTGGGCGGCGGCTTGGCTGCTAACTTCCAGTTTGAAAATGGCTTTGGTCTTGACAATGGCGTGACTTCTAACTCCAACTCTGGTGTTTTGACTGGCGCTGCTGCTGGCTTCTCCCGCACAGCTGCTGCCGCTACTGGCGGCGCAGTTGCAATTTTTGGTCGTCAAGCATTTATCGGCTTGAGCGGTGGTTTCGGTAACGTTCGCTTGGGTCGTCAGTACAGCTCGTATGATGAGTTGCGTGGTGGAACAGATACACTTGGGCATACCAGTTTTTCAGCTACTGCTGGACTTGGCGCATGGGACTCCGTGGGCGCTAACTACACCTTCCGTGTAAACAACATGATTCGCTACGAGACGCCTAATATGGGTGGTTTGACTGCCAATCTGAGCTACGGTTTGGGTGAGAACAAGACCGCCGCTAATAGTGCTGACAGCTTGATGGCATTCAAGCTGCAATATGCTAACGGCCCTATCATGGCTGGTCTGGCATATCAATCTGAGAAGGCTGGCGCACGTGCAGCAGCAGCAGCAGTTGTAGCTGTTCCAGGTAACGCTGGTACAGCAGCAATTACTGCTACGACAGGTGCAACCTTGAAGCACACATTATTTGGTGGTAGCTATGATTTGGGTGTTGCCAAGCTGAATGCTGGTTTCAATACCTCGTCGTGGACTGGTAGCAACAAAGACAAAGAAATGCAATTTGGTGTGACGATTCCGCTCGGTGCTACTTCGGTTGCTTTGGGCTACGGCAATTCCAAGAACAGCACAGCTGGTGTGACAAATGCCAAGGGCAATTCCCTTGGTTTGCAAGCGATCTATGCTTTGTCTAAGCGTACCAGTGCTTATGCCGGTTTGCAAAATACCACCATTAAGAATGGTGCTGGTGTAACAACCGCAAAAACTAACGTGACTGCAATTGGCCTTCGTCATACGTTCTGATCTCACGCGGATGATTTCATCCGCTTAAAGGTCTGATTTTAAAAACCACCCGGGGAAACTCGGGTGGTTTTTTTATGGCTGATTGATATACTGCTTGCCAATGTGTGAATTGAACGAATTGCGGCGAGTTGGGCTTGTTGCTTTGCTGGCATTTTTGGCGATGCTCATTGGCTGTGCATCTTTGCCGCATGACTCGGCGATTACTCACGGATCGCAAGCCTCTGAGTTAGCCGCAGAAAATTGGACGGCGCAGAGTTTGCCCACCAAGAAAGCCACACGCTTTTCGCTCAGTACAGACAAAGAAAAAGGCATGCGCGTGGTGCACGCTCAGGCTGATGGCTCGGCCAGTTTGTTGCGCCGCAAAGTGTCTATTGCGTCCAGTGATTTGAGCCGTGTTGCCTTCTCTTGGAAAGTGACCGAATTGATTGCTGCTTCGGATATGGCGGTGCGCGAAACTGAAGATGCTGTGGTGCGCGTGATTCTGAGCTTTGAAGGCGACCGCAGCAAATTCTCTGCTAAAAACCGCATGCTCTCTGATCTCACTGAAGCGCTCACGGGTGAAGAGCTGCCTTATGCCACGCTGATGTATGTGTGGTGCAACAAGCGGCAAGCGGGCGAGGTCATCATGAATCCGCGCACCGATCGTATTCGCCAATTGGTGGTCGAATCAGGTGCTGCGAATCTGGGCAAATGGCTCAGTTATGAGCGCGATATTCGCGCAGATTTCATTCAAGCCTTTGGCGAAGAGCCGGGTACGCTCACTGGCATTGCCTTGATGACGGATACCGACAACACCCAATCCAAAGCCACGGCTTGGTATGGCCCGGTGGTATTAAAGTCAAAATCTAGCCAAGCGGCTGCGCAAGCCGTGCGCTGAGCATCGCCAGTGCTGGCGTGAAGACGCGTTTTCATGTTTCGATATTTCTGGGGCGAGGTACTAGGTATGCAAGCCCATCGACGCCTCGATTATTCTTCGTTGCAAAAAGCATTATCTTCCCTCGATCGTGGCTGGAGCAGGAGCATGACGCAGCCAGATGATGAGGAACTGCGCGATGCTTGCATCCAACGCTTTGAATTTAGCTTTGAATTGGCTTGGAAAATGATCAAACGCCGCTTGGAGAGAGATTTGGCCAATACAACACAGCTTGAAGGTATCAGTTATCGCGAGTTGATTCGTTTGGCACATGTGGCGAGCTTGGTCGATGGTGTGCAGGCATGGTGGGTTTTTCGAGACATGCGAAATCTCAGTTCACACACCTATGACACACAAGTAGCTGCTCAGGTTTATGCGGTGATCGCTGATTTTCTGTCCGCTTGTCAGCATGTGTTGATACAACTTGCGCACAAAGATCAAGCTGATGGATGGCAACCCCATGCTTGATCTTGCGCCGTCGTACCGCCAACAGGTGCTTGATCTGGTGCATCAGCATGCGCCCCAAGCCGCTATTTACGCTTTTGGCTCGCGCACGCAAGGCGTTGCTAAGCCGTTTTCGGATTTGGATTTGCTGCTGGATCCGCCTTTGCCCATGAGTTGGGCGCAGCGTGCGAGCTTGCGCATGGCGTTTGAAGAGAGCGATTTGCCGATGCGGGTGGATTGGCAGCTCTGGCAAGATGCGCCGGAGCACCTACGCGCTGCTGCACGCGAAGCGAATGTAGCCCTGACACCCGTATGACTGTCTCGGGGTAAATCCCCGCACGCTTGGCGCGGGTCTTGCTGCATCATCAATTCCTTTGTTAAACAACGCTCCGAAAGGGGCAATTGAGAGTCATGATGAAGATCAAACTATCTATCCTCGCTGCCAGCATGGTGCTAGCCGGCATGGCCGGCACCGCTGCCGCCAAAACCTTCAAATGGACCAGTGCCAGCGATATTCCTACGCTGGACATCCATTCGCAAAACAATGCGCTGGGCAATGGCGTGCATGCCGCGATTTATGAATCGCTGGTGTACTACAACAGCAACACCTTCAAAGCCGAGCCGATGCTGGCGACGCGCTGGGATTTCGTCTCGCCCACGCAGGTGCGCTTTACCTTGCGCGGCAACGCCAAATTCAGCGATGGCTCTGCCGTCACAGCTGATGATGTGGTGTTCTCCATCATGCGCTCGCTAACCAAAACCTCGAACTTTGCCGTGTATGCGCAAGGCATCGATAAGGCCGTCAAAGTCAATGCCACCACGGTTGACATCATGCTCAAAGGTGCGAACCCTGTACTGATTAATCAGATGACTGAACTGCGCATCATGAGTAAAGCTTGGGCTGAGAAGAATAACTCGGTCGATCCCAAAGACATTCGCACCAAAGACGAGAGTTTTGCGCACCGCAATGCCATGGGCTCGGGCCCGTATATGGTCAAAGAATGGCAGCCTGATCAAAAGCTGGTGATGGTGCGCAACCCCAACTGGTGGGGCTGGGTCGCCAATGCCGCACCCACCAATGTGACCGAGATCATCTACACGCCGATCAAGGCCGAAGCCACGCGCGTGGCAGCGTTGCTCTCGGGCGAGGTGGATTTTTCGCTCGATCCGAGCCCGCAAGATTTGCCTCGTCTGCGCAGTGCGCCCACGCTCAAAGTGATGGATGGTGTGGAAAATCGCACCATTTTCTTAGGCATGGATCAATTCCGCGAAGAACTCACCGGCTCTAACATCAAAGGCAAAAATCCTTTGAAAGATCTGCGTGTGCGCCGTGCGCTCTATCAAGCGATCGACATTGAAGCCATCAACAAAGTCACCATGCGTGGCCTCTCCCAGCCTACCGGTGCGATGGTTGCGCCCATGGTGGCGGGCTGGACGGAAGCTGTTCACAAGCGCTTGCCACTTGATGTGGAAGGCTCTAAGAAGATGCTGGCTGATGCAGGCTACAAAGATGGCTTTGAAGTGGATTTTGCTTGCCCGAACAACCGCTACATCAACGATGAAGAAATCTGCCAAGCGATTACCGCCATGTGGTCCAAAATCGGCGTGAAAGCCAAACTGCGCACCTTGCCGCTTGTCACGTATTTTCCGATGATCCAGCGCTACGAAGCCAGCATTTATATGCTCGGCTGGGGCGTGCCCACCTTTGACACGCTGTATTCTGCGCAATCACTGTTCCGCACGGTCGGCACGGGTGGCGACGGTAACTACAACGTGGGCCGCTACAGCAATCCCCGCATGGACTTCGTGGTGGATCGCATCAAGACAGAGACCGACCTGCAAGTGCGTAACCGCTCGCTGACCGAATCGCTGCAACTCTCGAATGACACCGTCTCCCACATCCCGCTTCACAACCAAATCATCCCTTGGGCGATGAAGAAAACGGTGGATGTGGTGCATCGCGCGGACAACCGCATTGACTGGCGTTTGGTCAAAGTCAATTGATCGGCTGAGATTGACTCAGGAAGCCCGGGCATGCCCGGGCTTTTTCGTTTGGGGCCAGATGTCTGTACGGCAAAGCGCTGTAAACCCATGTAAACCATGCCAACCACCGCAGCGCTACGCCGTTAATACACACACAGGAGCGTAGCTATGAATAAATCCTTGATCGCCCTGTGCATGCTAGTCTCCAGCGCAGCCAGCATGCACAGCGCAGCACAAAGTTTGCCCGATACCAGCCCCGCCGCCTTGTGGCGAGCCACCTCGCGCTTAGGCTATGGGCCTACGCCTGCGATGACGCAAGCAGCATCGGGCGGCGCTAAAGCCTGGAGCTTGGCGCAGATTGAGTTGGCCCATGCGGCGAGCCAAAAAACGGCGAACGTGCCGCCTGCCTTGGCTGCGATCACTGCCAACGCCAATCAAGTCACGGCGCGCTTTCATGAAGAGCGCGAGGCCAGACGCTTGGGGCGCTTAACGCAAGCGACCGTCACGCCTACAGTCAGTGCAACGGTGGCTGTGATGCAGCAGCCAGCCAGCAGCCCAGTGCCGCCCAATATGACTGCTCTCATTGACGCCGGCGATCCAGAGAACTACAGCCGCATCATGGCGCAAAGCGCCATCGGCTGGCGCATGGCCAGTTGCAGCAATCCTGAGCTGGAGAATCCGCTGCTCGCGCGCATGACCGAGTTTTGGTTCAACCATTTCAATGTCTTCCTCGACAAAGGGCCGGTGCGCCCCTATGTGGGCAGCTATCTGCTCTCTGCGATTCGCCCGCATGCGCTGGGCAAATTTGAAGATTTGCTGCTCGCCACAGCGCAGCATCCGGCCATGTTGCTTTATCTCGATCAAGCGCAGAGCAGTGTGCGCGGGATCAACGAGAACTATGCGCGTGAACTGATGGAGCTGCACACCTTGGGCGTGAACGGCGGCTACACGCAGGCCGATGTGCGCTCTCTGGCGCGCATGCTCACGGGCTGGTCGGTGGATATTGCAGGTGGGCAAGCTTTTCTGTTCAGGCCGCGCGCGCATGATGCGGGCCCTAAAACTTTGATGGACCAAACTTTTAGTACCACAGGCCAGCAGCAAGGCATGGAAGCAATTCGGTTTTTAGCGCGCCATCCGGCTACTGCCCAGAGAATATCTACGCGGCTAGCTACGTTTTTTATAGCAGATAAGCCATCCCAAGCGCTGGTGGATCGTTTGAAAAATAACTTCTTGCAAACCGGTGGCGATCTTCGCAGCCTGATGCGCACCTTGGTGGAGTCGTCAGAATTTTGGGATGCAGGCAATACGCTGTTTAAAACGCCACAAGATTTTGCTTGCTCTGCGCTGGCTGCTGCGGGCGAGGTTGACGAGCGCGGCGCGGTGCAAAACTTCCGGCAAACGGTGGGCTTCTTAAGCCAAACAGGCCAGCCTTTGCTGCGCTGGCAAACGCCCGATGGCTACAAAACAGATGCCACCACCTGGCTTGCACCCGAAGCACTCACGCGGCGTGCAGATTTCGCCTTTGGCCTCTCGGGCCGCGTGGCTGAGCCTGCCTTTTTGCAGCAGTTCTATTCAGCAGCAACCCGCGAACGAATTGCCAAAGAAGCTGCGCCTGCCATGCGCACAGGCTTACTCCTCGCTGGCCCCGAATTCATGATGAAATAAATCGGAGATTCGTATGAACACCTCACGCAGAACCCTGATTCAATCCGCTGGTTTGCTGTCCACCAGCGCGCTCATGCCCCGCGTGTGGGCGCAGCGCGCGCCTGCGGGCAATGCGCAGGGCCGCCTCGTTGTTGTCTTCTTGCGCGGCGCGTATGACGGGCTCTCCGCCCTCGTGCCGTATGCCGATAAAGACTATTACGCCATTCGCCCGACCATCGCCATTGCCGCGCCAGACGGCACGCGCGATACCGCGCTCAAGCTCAACGACCAATGGGCGCTGCACCCCGCGATGGCGCCACTCTTACCGCTGTGGCAGCAAGGCGTGATGGCTGCGATTCCATGCGCCGGCCTGCAGAGGCCCAATCGCTCGCATTTTGATGCGCAGTATTTGATGGAGATTGGCTTGAGTGAAAAATCCAGCACGCCAGTGGGCTGGATCAACAAACTCTCAGGCAGCAACGCGTCTATGCATGCGCTGGGCGTGGGTGAGTCCAACCCCGCGATTCTTGCGGGCCAAGCGGCGGTCAAGCTCATTCCACGCGGCGAGCAAGCGGAGAAAGTTGGCGTGCTCGCGCAAGAGCGCCAGCGCAATGCTTTGATGGATTTGTATGCCGGCAACGATGCGCTGAGCGTGGCTTTTCGCCAAGGCGCAAGCAGCCGCATGCAAACCTCGCAAGAGCTGATGAATGAGCGCAACATGGTGATGCAGCAGCGGGCACTGGATAAAGATGGCGCACCACCGACCACCGCCGCCCAGCAAGCGCAGATGAATGCCGCCAGCAATGGCGCGGGCGATCCCGTGGGCCTGGCACTCGATGCTGCGCATTTGGCCACCCTGATGCGCAACGACCGCAGTCTGCGCCTAGGCTTTTTGTCCGCCGGCGGCTGGGATACGCATGCCAATCAAGGCGCAGTCACGGGGCAGCTTGCAGGCAACCTAGGCAATCTCGCGCGCGGATTGGCGCAATTGCGCGCGGAGTTTGATCAGAGTGGTGATGTGATTGTGGTGATGAGTGAGTTTGGCCGCACCAGCGCGGAGAACGGCACCAAGGGCACAGATCACGGCTTTGGCAATGCGATGTGGCTCATTGGCAATCGCGTGAACGGCGGTAAAGCGCATGGGCAGTGGAGCGGGCTAGCGCGCGGCAACTTGAATGAAGCACGTGATTTGCCGGCGCACCATGATTACCGAGCGGCTTTGGCGCAAGTGTTGCGAGGCACGTTTGGTACGAGCGATTCGCAATTGCAGAATCTGTTGCCGGGGAGCAGTTGGGATACGGGCTTGGATGGTGTGATGAAGCGTGTTTAGTTGCTATTATTAGCATAGCGACCTGCACATATTCTATGCCGGCTACACTGCTATTTTGCTAAAAATTTGTGCTTTCTGAGGTGGTTTGCATGCCAACCGCTCGCCCATGCCACTGAACGTGCGTGAGCTGATCAAAAACTTCTTTTTAGGCGTTCAACGATGGTTTCATAAGCTGCCATCAGGTGTGCGGTTCTTGGCTTGGCTGGCCGCGCTCGAC